>JACXTQ010000362.1 GCA_016919605.1 Methylovulum sp. | reverse complement strand
TTTTGCCGTGCGGGGCGACAACCCTCCATAAAACATCCAAACAAGGTAGAGATAATGAGTAATGAGCAGGAAATTCCAGCTTCACAGGCCGATGCTGACGTTGACACTATAGCTGAAACCCCAGCAGAAGCCGCGCCGGATGCGGCCGCCACCCACACTGAAGTCGGCGAACACGAATACACCATTGCCGAATTGAAAAAAGAGCTGGAAGAAGCCAAGCACAAAGCCCAAGACAATTGGGATAAAGCCCTGCGTATCCAAGCGGAAATGGAAAACCTGAAACGGCGCACCCAAAAAGATTTGGAAGACGCGCATAAATTCGCCCTGACCGGCTTTGCCAAAGAGCTGTTGCCGGTTCTGGACAGCTTGGTATTGGGTCTGCAAGCGGCGACCGGCGACCATGAGCAAGTGCAAAAATTCCGCGAAGGCAGCGAACTGACCATCAAACAATTTGAAGCCGCCTTGGCAAAATTTAACGTGGTCACGATTGATCCGGTTGGTCAGCCGTTCAATGCCGAACACCATCAAGCGATGGTTATGCAGGCGGTGGAAGGGGTCGAACCGAATACCGTCGTGACCGTGTTCCAAAAAGGCTATTTGCTGAACGGGCGTTTGCTGCGTCCGGCGATGGTGGTGGTGGCTAAGGCGCCTTAATGAAGGGTCGGTGCCTGTTGCCCAATAACCTTAAACAATTATAGATAATGAAGGCTTGAAATCAGTAAAAACAGCCTCATATCGTGCAATAACAACAAACACATTAAACATATTCAAGTCTGGAGAATTCAATGGCTAAAATAATTGGCATAGATTTAGGAACCACCAATTCCTGTGTCGCGGTACTGGAAAACGGTGTCGCCAAAGTAATCGAAAACAGCGAAGGTGCGCGTACCACCCCATCCATTATCGCTTTTAGCAGCGATGATGAAGTGTTGGTTGGACAATCGGCCAAACGCCAAGCCGTCACCAACCCCAAAAACACCTTGTTCGCCATCAAACGTCTGATAGGCCGCCGCTTTAAAGATGATGTCGTACAAAAAGACATCAAAATGGTGCCTTACAACATCGTTGAGGCCAACAATGGCGATGCGTGGGTTGAAGTCCACGGCAAAAAAATGGCCGCGCCGGAAATTTCCGCCCGTGTTTTGATGAAAATGAAGAAAGATGCCGAAGCCTACTTAGGTGAAACCGTCACCGAAGCGGTCATCACCGTGCCTGCGTATTTTAACGACTCGCAACGCCAAGCGACCAAAGATGCCGGACGCATTGCAGGTCTGGACGTTAAACGTATCATCAACGAGCCAACTGCCGCCGCATTGGCGTTCGGTATGGACAAGCCCAAAGGCGATACCAAAATTGCCGTGTATGACTTAGGCGGTGGTACGTTCGACATTTCCATCATCGAAATTGCCGAAATTGATGGCGAACACCAATTTGAAGTATTGGCGACCAACGGCGACACCTTCTTAGGTGGCGAAGACTTTGACTCACGCGTTATCGAATATTTGGCGGAAGAGTTCAAAAAAGACACTGGCGTGGATGTCCATAACGATCCATTAGCGTTGCAACGTTTAAAAGAAGCGGCGGAAAAAGCCAAGATCGAATTGTCTTCCAGCCAACAAACCGATGTTAACTTGCCTTACATCACCGCTGATGCCACCGGCCCGAAACATTTGAACGTCAAACTGACCCGCGCCAAATTGGAAGCGTTGGTGGAAGAGCTGATTAACCGCACTAAAGGCCCTTGCCAAATGGCGCTGAAAGATGCCGGTTTGTCTGCAAAAGACATCAATGACGTAATCTTGGTCGGCGGTCAAACCCGTATGCCGAAAGTCCAAGAAATGGTCAAAACCATTTTTGGCCAAGAACCACGCAAAGACGTTAACCCTGACGAAGCCGTGGCTTTAGGTGCGGCTATCCAAGCGGGTGTTTTGGGCGGCGAAGTTAAGGACGTGTTGTTGCTGGACGTTATCCCGCTATCCTTGGGTATCGAAACCCTAGGTGGCGTGATGACCAAGTTGATCGAGAAGAACACCACTATCCCGACCAACGCCTCACAAGTGTTCTCGACTGCCGACGACAACCAAACCGCAGTGACCGTGCATGTGTTGCAAGGTGAGCGTGAAAAAGCTTCGGCCAACAAATCCTTGGGCCGTTTTGACTTGGCGGACATCCCGCCTGCACCACGCGGCGTGCCACAAGTTGAAGTGTCGTTTGACATTGATGCCAACGGTATCTTAAACGTGTCGGCCAAAGACAAAGCGACCGGCAAAAAACAATCCATCGTGATTAAAGCCTCCAGCGGTTTGTCCGATGACGAAGTCGAACGCATGATTAAAGATGCCGAAGCCCATGCCGATGAAGACCGTAAATTGACTGAACTGGTTCATGCGCGTAACCACGCCGACACCATGATCCATGCGACCGAAAAGTCCGTGAAAGAATTGGGCGACCAAGTCAGCAGCCAAGAAAAAACCGAAATCGAACACGCAGTGGAAGCGTTGAAAGCGGCCCTGAAAGGTGACGACAAAGACGACATCGAAGCCAAAACCAATGCCTTGACCGAAATCTCCGGCAAATTGGCCGAACGCGTTTATGCCCAAAAAGGCGCGGCAGAAGGCGGCGAAGCCCACAGCCACACGGACGATAGCCACCACGCCGCCGATGATGGCGTAGTTGATGCCGAGTTTGAAGAAGTGAATGATGACAAGAAGTAAGGTGCGCTTGGGTTAGCCTCACACGTTAACCTGATTCTTACCGAAGCCGGCAGCTGTCCTTATGGATGGCTTCCGGCTTTTTTTGTTGATTGTGAATTTTTCTATTTTTAGTAGCGATATGCTATAGGATGTAACTATGCCATTATATTTATGGGGTCAACAGTTAGTAGGAAATAAAGTGCCAGCTGATCATAATTTTTTTAATGTAATGCAACATTATCTCAATTTTCGTCAAGGGGGTGGCGGTGATCTTAGGGATTTTGAGGCTTTTTTGATGGCACTGGGGTTTGCATCTGGTGGAGTAAATACATGGTGTTATCCTTTGGGTGTTAATCAGTTCAATATTGCTCTATTAAATATATCAGAGATTGAGCTATTGAAAGATGATCCACTGGGTCGATTTTCAAGAATTTTTCTTTACCAATGGTATCGCTGTCATGTAAATTCATCCTTGCCAAGGTGCTTGGCTGATGTGTTTATTGTTGGGTATCTTACAAAGCACGGCTTTGTGGGGCAAGCCTTGAGAACTGAAATTGTGGCATTAGGGTATGCTGGTGGTGTTGGGGCTGCGGGGCCTTTGATTCATGTTGGTCGCTGTATTGGCACACACTTCGGCTTTTTGGATGATAATGATTTACCGACTGCTTTTTTTGATTCTTTTTTTTATGAACAGGTTGATTGTGTGAGTATATAAATACAGAGGGTGAAGCCAGTTAAGCTGCATAGAGCTATCAACCATGGGCTGTCTTTATTGATGAGTTTATAACCAGCTTCGTAAGAATAAATTACGCATTAACAATGGAATATAATGGCGACAGATTTTATTAGCCCATTCCAGTCAACAATTTCATTGAGGACAAACAAGATGAAAACCTTTCGGAATTTGTATATTGATCTTAACGGTTACGATATTGAGCGCTTTGTCGGGCAATTGACTGGGTATTGTTTAAACCGTGCGGGTAGCTGGAAACGGAATGTTGAACGTGAAGAACATGCCAAATACTTTAAAGAAAAGGCTTTTGTTTTTGAGTACATTGGTGCAGATGGCATTATCAATGCGAGCCTGACTTTATTTCAGAATGATACTGGGCGGTGGTATGTGCCGAATATCATCCCTATAGCTTCTCATCAGCTAAGTGTAGATGAATATAATAGGCTGTTAATTGATTTTAAAGAAAACCTTGTCGATCCTGCCTGCAAAGATACGTCTATTCGTGTCCAATTAACCGAAGACCAAATAGTTTTAGAAGAGATTGTGGGTAATGAGGCGGCGGAGGCATTACGGCGCTTTTCTAGCCGTGCGAATAAGTTTACTGGTAATGCCCATCCTAATGATAAAAAAATGTGGTTTGAGTTTTTATCAGCTGCGCAGCATTCTAAGGTCAAATTGTATGATGATATTCTAAAAGCTATTTTAATAGAGCAGGGGTGGTCTGAAGAATGGGCGGATAAATTGGCTTTTGAGTTTGAATACGGTTGCGATTTGCTGGATTTTGTCACGGGGGAATAATTTTGTTTGTCTCTCCAGCCGCTATTAGCCAAGATATTAGCCATTCTACAGCACCGCTGCTGTTTTTCGACACTTGTATTTTTTTAGATATTTTGCGCTCACCTTATCGGGAAAATATTTCCGTCAGAACAATTCGTTCCGCATTGGATTTGCTTAAAATAGCGGAACAGCAACCTCATGAGCTGTGGTTATTGGCTAGCGAAACGGTGCAATACGAATGGCGGACGAATATTGGCAACGTCAGGCAAGAATTGGAAAAGGAAATCAAAAAGCTTGAGCATGGCCGTGAAAAACTGGTTGCCGCAGCTAATGTGGTGTTGGCTATAGACCATGTTCATGGTCATAAAATTATCGATTTAGATTTGCCTAGGCATCTTGAAAGGCTCTCAGAAAATCTCTTAAGTCATTGTCAGTTGGTAAAAAAAGAAAATGTTCATGCTTTAAAAGCCATGGACAGGGTTTTAAATAGTCTACCTCCCTCGAAACAGGGTAAAGAAGCGAAGGATTGTTTGATTTTTGAAGCGTTTTTGGATGTTGCCGAGCAAGTGAGAAATTTGGGATATAACGGCATAATATGTTTTGTTACTGCGAATACCCATGATTATGGGAAGCCAGAAAGCCCTTTGATTGCTAAAGAACTACAATCGGTCAACGCAAAAATGGTCACTAGCCTCGAATGGGCATTGGCGGAATGCCAAATAGCCGTATAGCCGCTTAAAAAGTTCGGCACTTAATCCAAGCCGTTCTATGTGAGACCGATCAAGTTAGTGCATATACTCCTGAAAGTCTTCCAACGGCGCGTCAAAATCATCCGCCATATAAACCACGAGGCCTTTCATACAGCCAAACTGACGTGGTGCGGAAGTTTTTTTCGCAAGCTGTAGCCGAGAAATAATTTGTTGCAATTCTATTAACGATTCTTCCGGCAAAGTATCAATTTGACGGAATAAATGTAGCTTATGTTCGGCAATGTCCATGTCGGCCTCTTGGCACTTAAACAGTTATTGATAGGGTATTCTAGTTTAATGGCACTGCCAAAATGCCGTATCGGCAAACACATACATAACCCCCGCATCACCTAGGTTGGTGTCAATGAAGGCTTCATCAAACTGCAACAGGAAGTGCCCTTCATGTTCTTCCGATTGCAGCCATAAGGGCTTGCCTGCGGCATAAGAGGCGGAGAATACCGCGTCCCTTAATTGCGCTAGGGGGTTTTCTTCATCATAGTCTTCTGGCTCCTCAAACACCGTTTCAGGGACTTTGACCGGCGTTAGCTGGTAACTGCTGGCGAGGTCGTCGTCTTCCCGAAGCATTTCGGATGGCTCGCCTTGGTCAATGTCATCTTGGGATAGGGCGACTATGGCAGTTTCTGGGGTATGGGGTTCAAAGGCTTCGTTTTCTATGCGGTCACTGATAAACAGCGCGACCGCCCGTGCGTTGGCGAGGGTGTCGGTTTTCAATTCCGGCATTTCGTCCAAGTCGATGGTCAGCAGATGGGCCATAGGCAAACCATTAAGGCGCGGCCAAGTGGCGGGCGTTATGCCTATGGGTACTCCGCCGATACGCGCCACGTTGGTTGCAGCGGGCGGTCGGGCTACAGCCTCCAGTATATAGAGTGTCAGCAGATTGGCATCGGTGTTCTCTTGCACCTCAGCGGCCAGTTCACGGATTAAGTCAACGCTCATGGTTCCTATACCCTCAAGTTAAGATTAACCTGCTAAGTTTAGCATTTTTTTGGTTGCCCGCTAATGAATACCGTAAGTTTTTAGAGGTTTTTAGGGTTCCGGCTTACTTGCCGTATAGGCTATAAGCCTAACTGCCCTGATGACAGGCGGTTGTTGACAAATACCGCCAACAAGGCCTCATCATCAAGCTCCAGTAGTTTGGCAAACCGGGCTTGTTCATCACTATCGGCTTGCAAATAGGCGCTGTCCAGATAGTGCTTAAGCAGCAAATCCAGCTCCAGGCTACCCCGGCGGCATTGCCATCTTAACTTTGCCAGTTGCATTATTGGCGTTTGACCAGCATTTTTTTGGTTTCGGCAATGGCCTTGGCCGGATTCAGGCCTTTAGGGCAGGTGTCGGTGCAGTTCATGATGGTATGGCAGCGGTACAGTTTGAATGGGTCTTCCAACTCATCCAGCCTTGCCCCAGTGTTTTCATCACGGCTGTCCGCCAGCCAACGGTAGGCTTGTAACAGTACCGCAGGCCCTAAATAACGCTCGCTGTTCCACCAATAACTAGGGCAACTGGTTGAGCAACAGGCGCAGAGCACACATTCGTATAAGCCATCAAGCTTGGCGCGGTCTTCTTTGCTTTGCAAGCGTTCGCTGTCGGAAGGGGCGGGGGTTTGGGTGGCTATCCACGGTTTTATCGAGGCATATTGCGCATAAAAGTGGGTCATATCCGGTACCAAGTCTTTAACCACCGCCATGTGCGGCAACGGGTAGATTTTGATGGTGCCAGGATAGGAATCTATGGCTTTGGTGCAGGCCAAGGTGTTTTTGCCGTTGACATTCATGGCGCAAGAGCCGCATACGCCTTCACGGCAGGAGCGGCGGAACGTCAGGGTGCTGTCTATGTCATTTTTGATTTTTAAGATCGCATCCAGCACCATCGGCCCGCAATCGTCTAAGTCCAGTTCATAACTGTCAACACGCGGGTTTTCGCCGGAGTCAGGATCCCAACGGTAAACCTCAAAGCGGCGGACATTTTTGGCATCGGCAGGGGCTTTAAAGGTTTTGCCTTCGGTGACTACAGAATTTTTGGGTAGGGTAAATTCAGCCATGTGAAAAATCTCGGATTGATAGGGTGGGCATGTTAGGGGTAACAACCTAAGAGAAGTACGGGCGCGTCGCCTTAGGTTGATAGCCGCTTTTTCAAATTGCGAAGATTGGACAACGCTACATCTAATAAACCCGCTCCTTAGGCGCAATCACTTCAACATCGTCCGATAAGGTGTATAAATGCACCGGACGGTAATCAATGGTAACTTTGCCGTCAGTCAACCAAGTGAGCGTGTGCTTCATCCAGTTGGCATCATCACGGTTGGGATAATCTTCCCGCGCATGGCCGCCACGGCTTTCCTTACGGTTGCCGGCGGCGTTAATGGTGACATTGGCTTGAGCCAGCAAATTGTCCAGCTCTAAAGTTTCCACCAAATCCGTGTTCCAGATTAACGACTTGTCTTTTACTGTCACATCGGCAAACGCGGCACTGATGTCGGCCATCGCGGCTATGCCTTCATCCAAGGTTGCTTGCGTTCTAAATACGGCGGCTTTGGTCTGCATGACCCGCTGCATGTCCAAACGGATATCCGAGCTGGAGCGGCTGCCGTTGGCGTTGCGGATTTTGTCAAACCGTGCTAGGGCTTGGTCACATGCGTCTTTATTGAGCGGTTTATGTGCCGAGCCGGGCTTGATGAGTTCGGCGCAGCGGATGGCGGCGGAGCGGCCAAACACGATTAGGTCGAGCAAGGAGTTGGAGCCTAAACGGTTGGCGCCATGCACCGACACACAGGCGGCTTCGCCTATCGCCATCAGGCCAGGAACTATCTTATCAGGGTTGCCCGCTTCCAGCGTCACCACTTCGGCCTTATAGTTGGTGGGGATGCCGCCCATATTGTAATGCACGGTCGGCAGCACCGGAATCGGCTCTTTAGTGACATCGACACCTGCGAAGATTTTCGAGGTTTCGGCAATCCCCGGTAGGCGTTCGTGGATAATCGCCGGGTCTAAATGCTCGATATGCAAGTAAATATGGTCTTTAAGCTTGCCGACCCCACGGCCTTCGTTAATTTCTATGGTCATGGCGCGGCTAACCACGTCGCGGGAGGCCAAATCTTTGGCGGAGGGAGCATAGCGTTCCATAAACCGCTCACCTTGCGAGTTGGTCAGATAGCCGCCTTCACCACGTACCCCTTCGGTAATCAAACAACCCGAACCGTAAATGCCGGTAGGGTGGAACTGGACAAATTCCATATCCTGTAACGGCAAACCGGCGCGTAACACCATCGCGTTACCGTCACCCGTAACCGTATGCGCCGAGGTGCAGGAAAAATAACTGCGTCCGTAACCCCCCGTCGCCAACACGGTTTGCTGAGCCTTAAACAAATGTAAGGAGCCGTCGTCCAAGCACCACGCCAATACGCCCCGACATTCGCCGTCCTGCATAATCAAATCCAAGGCGATATACTCGACAAAAAACTCGGCATTATGCTTTAAGGCTTGTTGGTACAATGTGTGTAAGATCGCGTGGCCGGTTTTGTCCGCCGCCGCGCAAGTGCGTTGGGCTTGGCCTTTGCCGTAATGCGTGGTCATGCCGCCAAACGCCCGTTGGTAAATCTTGCCTTCTGCTGTACGCGAGAAGGGCACGCCATAATGCTCTAGCTCAATCACCGCCGGAATGGCTTCGCGGCACATATATTCAATCGCATCCTGATCGCCCAGCCAGTCGGAACCTTTGACGGTGTCGTACATGTGGAAACGCCAATCGTCCTCGCCCATATTGCCTAAGGCCGCGCTGATGCCACCTTGGGCGGCGACCGTATGGCTGCGTGTGGGGAATACCTTGGTCAGGCACGCGGTTTTTAAGCCTTTTTCCGCCATACCAAAGGTGGCGCGTAAACCTGCACCGCCCGCGCCCACCACAATGACATCGTAAGCATGTTCAATAATCTTATAGCTGTTAGCCATGTTTTACCCTATTAAAGTGATGCGCAATACCGCCAGCAATGCCGCCAGCGCCAGAAACAGAAAGCTTAGGTTGACCGCCAATATGGCAATGATTTTCGTGTCTTCTTTAGGCACGTAATCTTCAATCACCACTTGTAACCCTAGGGCGGCATGATAAAACACCGCTAATAGCCAAGCCATAATGCACACGGTATTGAACGGTTCCGCCAACCAAGACACGGTATCGCGATAAGGGGCGTTTAAGCATAGCTTGGTTAAAGTCAGCAAGGGCAGTGACAACGGCACTAAGGCGACCGCCGTGACCCGCTGCATCCACCAATGCGAAGTGCCGGTTTTTGCCGACCCTAAACCCAAAGCCTTGGCTAAAGGAGTTCTAAAATCCATAAAGCAACCTCTAAATGAAGATTAAAGCGATTAACGTTAACGCCCCAGCGGCGCCCAATTCTATTTTTGCGTAATAATCCAGCGTTTCTTTGTCGAAACTGCGCCCCGTATCCCAGAGCAAATGCCGCACCCCATGACATAAATGGAAAAATAGCGCGAACACAAAGCCCCAATACAGCAACGTGACAAACCAGTGATCCAACGTGGCCTGCATTTCACCGTAGGCACTGATGCCGCTGGACGTGGCCGATAAAATATATACGATAAACAACAAGCCTACCGATAACAGTACGCCGGTAATCCGGTGAGAAATCGAGATAAGTCCGGTCAGGGGCAATTGGTAGATTTGTAAATGCGGGGAAGTGGGGCGGTTTGGGTTGGAAGCCATAAAGTTACACGATAGTTGAGTTAAATGGCTACAGCCTATTTTTCAAACTGTAGTTTGGTTAGGGGTATTGTGCGGAAAGCAAAACGAAAAAGCTAGAGACAGGTAGGCATATTGCACAAATATCGGCTGAGTGTCTATAGGTGGCTTGAGGATAAGAGCGATTTTCTGATATTTTGTAGGGTTAAGGCTGGGTCAGTTCCAAACACTAGAACCTATCGTCCGTCTTAAGTGCATCGCCCACCAAAGCTATGCTATCCTAACCCTAACCTTTTTAACCAGCCCAATTTAATCTATGGAAATATATCTTGTCGGCGGTGCGGTGCGTGACAAATTGCTTAATCTGCCGGTGACGGAACAGGATTGGGTGGTGCTTGGCGCAACCCCCGACAACTTGCTAAAACTAGGTTTCCGTCCAGTCGGCAAGGATTTTCCGGTATTTTTGCATCCAGACACCCAAGAAGAATATGCCCTAGCGCGGACAGAGCGCAAAACCGCGCACGGTTATAAGGGTTTTAGCGTTTACAGTGCACCGGATGTCACTTTAGAAGAAGACTTGATCCGCCGTGATTTGACCATCAACGCGATGGCCATGACCGCCGACGGGCGGTTGATCGATCCTTATAACGGTCAACGCGATTTGCAGTTGCGGGTGTTCCGTCATGTTTCGCCCGCATTTGCCGAAGACCCTGTGCGGATTTTGCGGGTGGCGCGGTTTGCCGCCCGTTACAGCACCTTAGGCTTTACTTTGGCTCCAGAAACCTGCGAGCTGATGCAAGCGATGGTGGCGGCGGGTGAGGTCGATTATCTGGTGTCCGAGCGGGTATGGGCAGAACTGTTTAAGGCTCTTAACGAAGCCACTCCGGCGGCGTTTTTTACCACGCTCAGAGCGTGTGGGGCTTTGGCAAGGATTTTTCCTGAATTGGATAACCTGTTCGGCGTGCCGCAACCGGCGCAACACCATCCTGAAATTGATACCGGCATCCATAGTCTGATGTGTTTGGAGCAGGCGGCACTATTGTCAACCAGCCCCGAAGTGCGCTTTGCTGCTCTGGTGCATGATTTGGGCAAGGCATTGTCGCCCAAAGAAGATTTACCGCGTCATTATGGCCATGAAGCCAGTGGTTTACCACTGTTAGAGGCGATGTGCGCACGGTTGCGGATTCCCAACGGCTTTAAGGTCTTGGCGCAACATGTTATGGCCTATCACACCCATTGCCATAAGGCCGCCGAGTTGCGCCCCGGTACCTTGACCGATACCCTAGCGGCGTTGGGGGCGTTTAAGCCGGCCAATAGCTTGGAGCCGTTTTTATTGGCTTGTGAGGCCGACGCACGGGGACGCACAGGCTTTGAAACACGGCCTTACCCGCAAGCCCAACTCTTTCGGACTGCCGCCAAAGCGGCGGTGTCCGTAGATATTTCCGGCATCACCAATGGCCTTTTGCAAGGGGCGCAAATTGGCGAAGCGATACGCGGTTTAAGGATACAAGCCGTGGCTGAGGCTATCAAAGCCGAAAAATCATTGTAAAATGTCAGGGATGTTTTCCACACACTTAAAGTTAATGTTATATGCCAACGTTTGATATTGTTTCCGAATTTGATAAACACGAAGTAAAAAACGCCATTGACCAGGCCAGCAAAGAAGTGGACACCCGCTTTGACTTTAAAGGCACGGATTCGTCAGTGGCACTGACCGATGACAAAATCGTCATGATTTCTGAATCGACCTTCCAATTGCAGCAAATTTTCAGCATCGTCTGCGCCAAACTGAGTCGGCGGGGGATTGATATTGCCTGTATGGAAGTCGGTGATGCCAAAGGCAGCGGCAAAGCCATGCGTCAGGAAATCACCCTAAAGCAAGGGCTGGACAGTGCCTTGGCCAAAAAAATTGTCAAATTGATCAAAGACAAAAAACTCAAGGTGCAAGCGGCGATACAAGGCGAACAAGTGCGCGTGACCGGCAAAAAACGCGATGATTTGCAGGAAGTGATCCAGATGTTGCGCGAAGAAAAGCTGGAGCGGCCCTTGCAGTTTGAGAATTTTCGCGATTGATGATGCGCCTATCGCGCATAGGGAGTAGCAATATGATAGCAGAGTACCTAAAAGCGGCGATGAACCTCGCCCATTACGAAATTATAGCGGATGAAGAGCCGTATTTTGGTGAAATACCTGAATTAAAAGGTGTTTGGGCATCAGGCAAAACCCTAGAAGAATGCCGTGATAATTTACACGATAACCTAGAAGGCTGGATATTGATCCGTACTAGCCAAAATATGAGTATCCCTGAAATTAACGGTTGCAAGGTGGTAACGCCTAAGGTACTGGAAGTTGCCTAAGTTAAGCCCTGTTACTTGGCGCGAGCTAGTTATGGCTTTAAAAGCACTTGGTTTTATAGGGCCCTATGAAGGCGGAAAGCATCCTTACATGATAAAAGGCGACCTAGTGTTGACGCTACCTAATCCGCATAAGCAGGACATTAGTATTGATTTGTTAAAAAGGCTGTTAAAGCAAGCTGATATTGACCGTGATGCTTGGTTAAATATTAAAAAATAAAGCCGCGTAGGTCGGGTGGGCTGTTTCTGCCAGACTTTTCAATAGGTTGAAATTATAAGTGCCAAACCATAAAAGCCCCCATAAATCTAAGCGGGGCACTAGCCTGTTGGGTAGAAACAGCCTGCCCGTAGCCCTGTCATAAACCAACCCACTCACCGGAGCCATTAAGTGAATTCAAACCAGAGCACCCCCTGGACTATCCAACAATCTGCACAAACCTACGCCATTGATTTATGGGGCGATGGCTATTTTTCGATTAACGATAAAGGCCATGTGTGTGTCAAGCCCAGTGCCGATAAAGACATGGCCTTGGATTTGTACGAGATTGCCGGATCATTAAATGATAAGCAGTTGTCATTGCCCGTGCTGGTGCGCTTTACCGATATTCTAAAAGACCGCGTCACCCGTTTGGACAACGCCTTTAAAAAAGCCTGTGCCAAACTGGCCTACACCGGCCAGTACACACCCGTTTATCCGATTAAGGTCAACCAACAGCGACCCGTGGTCGAAGGCATTTTAGCGGCGGATAATATCGGTTTGGAAGCGGGCAGCAAGCCGGAGTTGTTGGCGATTATGGCCTTGTCGCATCAAGGGGTGGTGGTTTGTAACGGTTATAAAGACCGTGCCTATATCCGCTTGGCGCTGATTGGCCTAAAAATGGGTCTAAACCTGTATCTGGTGATTGAAAAACCGCTGGAGTTGGAGCTGATTATTGAAGAGGCGGCCAAGCTGGACATTCAGCCTTGCTTAGGGGTTCGGGTCAGATTATCCAGCATCAGTGCGGGTAAATGGCAAAACAGCGGCGGCGAAAAGTCCAAATTTGGCCTCCACGCCTATGAAGTCCTGCAATTGATTGAGCGCCTAAAACAGGCGGGTTTGCTAGATTGTTTAAAGCTGATGCACTTTCACATGGGGTCGCAAATCGCTAATATCCACGACATCAAAATCGCTCTAAAAGAAGCCGGGCAGTTTTATGTAGAATTGCGCCGCTTAGGGGCGGCGATAACCGTCGTTGATGCCGGGGGTGGCCTAGGGGTCGATTATGACGGTAGCCGTTCGCGCCGTGAATCATCCATTAATTATAGCCTGGATGAATACGCGCAAAATATTGTCCGCAGTTTCGCCGATATTTGTACCGAAAAGCGAGTGCCGCAACCTAACATCATCACCGAGTCGGGCAGGGCGTTGACCGCCCATCATGCCGTGCTAATCACCAATGTCACCTATATTGAGTCGGTGTATAGCAATAGTCAGGCGGCGCAGGTGTTGCCGGATCAGCGTAATTTGGTGGAAGCCTACCATGACGCGCAGTTTCATTTGTCCGAAGCCCGCGCCAAGTTTGCCCGTGACAAGCTCTCGATCAATGGCTT
>JACXTQ010000361.1 GCA_016919605.1 Methylovulum sp. | reverse complement strand
CTGCCACGGGTGATAAAGGTCAAGGTCAGGGAAGTGGCTTTGCAACAAGCTGGGGTCAGGCAGACCCGCGTACTCGTCCGCGCTGGTGTAACGGGCTATGCTACAGGCGGCGCTGACGGTTTCTTTAATGGATTCGGGCGACAAGTCGGTGGTGCTGGCGGAGCCTTTGCGCTGCCCAAAATAGACGGTGATGCCTAGGCCTTGGTCGCAATGGTGTTCGATAGTCTCGACATCGCCTAGGCGCACCGATACCGACAAGCCGTTTTCTTGGCTAAGTCCGGCTTCGGCGGCGCTGGCCCCTTGTTGCGTGGCTTCGTCCAGCAAGTTTTGGACAAGGTTTTTTAGCGCGTTGATGTGTTCTTGTGGTTGCACAGGTTGTCCTTATTCGACAATGAGGTTGCAGGGGGTACGTTTGCGCACCGTTGGATGTATAAGCACGGGATGGTTAAAGCGGCTATCAAACCTACAATACCCAAAAGGATTATGATGGGGGTAGGGTGTGGATTTCGCAAGTCCGCATTATAGGCCTATCTTACCGTGCGAGTGTCCAGACAGCGTAACCGTCATCAGGCTAAATGCCAACTGGATAGTAAGCTGTGTTGTGAAAAGCTTGAGCGTTACTGTATCGGTGTCGTTTAACACTTACCATAAACGCCCGCCACGGTTTTAAAAAACCACAGCGGCCTCGTTAAGATGATGGCAAAAGCGATGACAGGCGTAACGGGTACGGGGGCGATGTCAATGATGAATAATGCCAACAAACTTAAGCCGCATTTGATCCTGGCTTGGCGCGTGTGCTGGGTGGTGGCGAAGGTAAGGCTGGGCAAGGGGCGCTGGGCGTAGATATTGTTGGTGAGCGTCCAAAACCATGCGGGTCTGATAATGACGATAGACAGGCCTATCAGGCAGCCCGGTGAAATCGGGCCAAAGCCAATAAGGGCAAAAACGGCGAAGACACTGAGGCATTTAAGTTGGCTGGGGTTCATAAGAAACTGTGGGTAAGGTTGTCCGTGGTTAGGCTTCATGGGCCAAACACAATTAAAAGTAGAGTTACGGCCTTAACCATAGGCCAGCGGGTTTTCTCGACAAAACACCCCTTTATCTTGCCATAAAAAATCCTTCGACTTGCAGCACATTTTCCAAATAAGGTTATAATTCTGACCAGTGTTTTTACCAAGCGTCCCGATTACGCTTTTTTTGTCGCCGTTATTATCACAAGGATTATGTATGCACACCCCAAGAACCGTCCTGGCGTTACTGGCTTTTGCCCTCAGTGTCTGCACCGTTGCCCCAGCTTTTGCAGGGCCGCCCGCACTGATGACCTCCAGCTTTATGCGCAATGAGCTTAGCTTTGAGGGTTGCCAACAAAAAAGCCGGGAGATTATGGATAAAATGAATTTGGAAATCGAAGACCACGGCAATGGTTCTATAGGGGGATATGGTGAGCAAAGCGTCGCGCTGGTCAATTGCCATCATATTAACCAAGTCACCTATGTCCAGATTGCCGTTGCCAGCCAAAAACCAGAACCCGCCGAATTGATTATGAACTATATCGTCAGCTATTTGAAGACTGGCAGCCCCAGCGCGAACAATAGGCCGATAGACGCGCCCAGCAAATAAGGGACTGTGGTAAAAAATGCGTGGCTGGCCGACATGATCGTTAGCGTTGTAGCCTCACAGCCTAAAATAACAACAATAATAAGTAGAGATTGGCTATGAAACAGCGTCTATTACCCCTTGTAGTGGTGCTTTTGGCGGCTTGTGCCGCTGAACCGACCAAAAAAGTTAGCAACATCCCGCCGCTTATCTCGGTCGCTGGCAAAATTATGCCGGGTATGAACGTGCCGGAGGTGAACAAAACCCTATCAGGGCATCAACCCGCCCACCAGTACACGGACCAGGGCCATGCCATTTGGGAGATCAACCAACGCAACGGCAACCCCCAAAACAATTCGCTGGTCGATGATAGTTTGACGGTGATTTTTGACCCACAAGGTTTGGTTAAAGGTTCATCATCAGCCTCTTGTTTTTTACCCGATGTGGAACCGCCGCTAGGCAACGCCCCCGCTACCCGTTGTTACCAACAACGGTTGTTCCCTTTCGCTAAACAACAGACTTACGATGCCATTAAGCGATTATTAGTCATTTC
Organism: Methylovulum sp.; assembly: GCA_016919605.1. Classification (GTDB taxonomy): domain Bacteria; phylum Pseudomonadota; class Gammaproteobacteria; order Methylococcales; family Methylomonadaceae; genus Methylovulum. The sequence continues at coordinate 1,842 of JACXTQ010000361.1, read as the reverse complement.
CAATTACCAGATCGATCATTCCGATGCCGCTTCCGAAATCATTTCGGCAACGGGTCTGCATGAAGCGGAAGGCGGCAAAAATAAGATGATGTTCATCAAGTTGTCGATTATTTTTTCCGCCAAAGGCGATTTCACCCATGTGGTGATGTCGGCGACCTTTAGCTTATCGGAAAAACAATCCACTTGGGTACAAGCCGGATTTGCAGGTGTTTCCATCCCGGTGCCGTTGCCGTTTCAAAAAACCGAAGAATGGATAGACAGTGGTATCGTCACGCCTAGGTTTTATCTCAATTTTTATGATGCCTTAGCTAAGCTGATCGCCAGCGAATATCTGCCTTATCAACCGCTTAGCATCAGCACCACCCCAGCGGCTCCCCGCCCGTCTTTTGGCGCGCCATTCACCGCTCCCGCCATGTCTTTCCCGCCGCCAGAACCCAATACGTCCGGCCTAGGCATGGGCGAATCCGCCCATGACCGTAATTTGCCTATCGACAGCACTCAACCGCACTCCCAAGACAGTTTCGACGATAGCCTGCCTATCGATAGCACCCAGCCTCGCAAGTCTCGCAAGTCTCGTGAAGAGATAAGTCTGGACACTCCAACGGAACAACCGTCCAGTCAGGATAGCTTGTCCGTGTTAGATGGTAAGCCGATAGACAGCAATGGCGATAGTGGCAAGAAGCGTAAACGCCCTAAAAAGCGCTGGTAAGAGATTGTTTTCGTAATCTTTTTAATCACCGTTATTTAAACCCACCTTCCAATGCGCCGCCCAACTTAATTTTTTTGAGTCCGGCGGCCATTTATTGCCAATAAAGCCCTCCGCTTTAATAGTGACCTTCTAAACCTTAAAATCTTTACAGTATTTTTACCCTCTTTACGCTTAAACTAATCTTGTTTTTGACAAAGATGCTGGATTCAGCCGTTAGCTTTAGTCTTATTTAAAGGTGGTTTTATGGTGGGTATTTTTCTGGTCGTGACGGTAGTCTTTTTTGCCGTGACCATCGCGTTGGTGCATACCTTTGAGACATTAAGGGGGCAGTCATGAGTTGGATTTATCTGTTAAGCGGTGCTTTAGCGGTGGCGATTTTTGTCTACCTAGTCGCCGCGTTGTTTTATCCGGAGAAGTTCTGATGACCAGTAACAGTGTATTGCAAATTGCGTTGTATGTGATTGTCTTGGTGGCCTTGGTGAAACCGTTAGGCCTTTATATGGCGAAAATTTATGAAGATGAGCCAGCGGGGCTAAATCGTCTGTTAGCGCCGCTGGAAGCGTTGATTTACCGTCTTAGTGGGGTCAATCCACAGCAAGAAATGCGTTGGACTGATTACGCCATTGCCTTGTTGATCTTTAACCTCCTGGGGGCTTTGGTGGTGTTTGGGCTACAAAGCACCCAAGCTTCGCTGCCGTTTAACCCGCAAAACTTGCCCAACGTCAGCCCCGATTCGGCTTTTAATACCGCCGCCAGCTTCGCTACCAACACCAACTGGCAAGGTTACAGCGGCGAACTGACCATGAGTTATCTGACCCAAATGCTGGGGCTGACCGTGCAGAATTTTGTCTCCGCCGCCGCCGGTATGGCGACACTGGTCGCTTTGATCCGTGGTTTTATCCGCCGCAAAGCCGATATTATCGGCAATTTTTGGGTGGATATGACGCGCAGCACCTTGTATATCCTGATGCCGTTATCATTGGTGTTGGCTTTGGCGCTGGTGGGGCAGGGGGTTGTGCAGACGTTTAGCCCTTATCAAAACGTGCCGTTGCTGGAAAGCGTCAGTTATGAACAGGCCAAACTGGGGGCGGATGGGGTCGCCTTGCAAGATGCTAGCGGCAAACCTGTGATGG
>JACXTQ010000360.1 GCA_016919605.1 Methylovulum sp. | reverse complement strand
GGTACGCAAGGCTTACGCGCTATCTTGGGCATGGGTGGCATGACCTTGGTACAGACACCCGATACGGCAAAATATGACGGGATGCCTACCAGTGCCATTCAGGCGGGTTACGCCAGCCGCGTCCTGGCGGTCGGCAAAATGCCGGAAGCCTTGTTAAACAACGTCCATAGCCTGTCCACTTATATAAAAACACCCTCATCTTCACGTTCGACGGACTGGATCAATAGGATTCTCCTGCAATTGCGCACCAGCACCGGACACGATTTTTCCTTATACAAAAAAAGCACGATTGGTCGCCGCATCGAACGCCGCATGGCGCAGCACACCATCGAAGACGCTGACGTTTATGTCCGTTATCTCAAAAACAATCCTGCTGAAGTAGAGGCACTATTCAAAGAACTGCTGATTAATGTCACCAATTTCTTCCGTGACCCTGAAGCGTTTACAGTATTGGAGAACGATATCCTGCCCAAACTTTGCTTGGATAAACCGGACAATTATATGTTCCGCGTTTGGGTGGCAGGGTGTGCCACAGGTGAAGAGACCTACTCCATCGCCATAGTGTTGCGCGAATTCATGGATAAGTCGCAACAAGAGTTTAAAGTGCAAATTTATAGCACCGATCTGGCGGAAGAGGCCATCGCCGTGGCCCGTGTGGGCATTTACCCGCCCACTATCGCCCAAGATGTCACCTCGGAACGGCTACGGCGCTTTTTTATTAAGGAAGACAAAGGTTATCGGGTAAAAAAAGAACTCCGCGATATGGTGGTGTTCGCCTTACAGAATGTGATTAAAGACCCGCCTTTCACCAAATTGGATTTGCTCAGTTGCCGCAATCTGATGATTTATCTGGAAGCGGAATTACAAAACCGGCTGATTCCGGCCTTTCACTACGCGCTTAAGCCGGGTGGGGCGTTGTTCCTGTCACCCTCGGAAAGCATTGGTAACTATACCGATTTATTTTCAGCCCTTAACCGCAAATGGAAGTTTTACCGTGCCATCCATTCCCTCACCTCTTCGCGTACCGTCATGGCACAAGTGGTGTCCTGGGCCGCAAAGACTGGCGACAAACCCTCCGAGGAAGCTATGCTTAAACCTAAGGAAACGAATTTTGCCGAACTGGCACGGCGGGTGTTGGTGCAATATTACGCACCCGCATCGGTTATCACCGATGGCAAAGGCGACCTCTTGTATGTGCATGGCGAAACAGGCAAATACTTACGCCCGGCACCCGGACAAGCCAGCCTCAATCTCATTGAAATGGCTCGTGAAGGCTTGGAGCTGGAGCTGCGCGTCGCCCTGCGCGTGGCGACCAACGATGGGATAGCGACACTGGATAAGGCGTTGCAAGTTAAGACTAATGGTGGTTTCAGCCCCGTCAGTCTCAGTGTCAGGCCGCTGTCCGGCACAGAAGCCGCGCAAAACTTGCTGTTGGTCAGTTTTCAGGATATTGCCGGCTCTACCAAGCCTTCGCGCAAGCGGCTTGCCAAACCTGCCGAACTGGGGCATATTCAAGAATTGGAACGCGATCTGGCCTACCTGAAAGAAAACTATCAGGCCAGTATAGAAGAGCAACAAGCCTCTAATGAAGAGCTTAAATCGACTAACGAAGAAATGCAATCCACCAACGAGGAACTGCAATCGACTAACGAAGAATTGGAAACCTCAAAAGAAGAATTGCAATCGGTCAACGAAGAGCTTATCACCGTCAACTCCGAACTGCAAGCCAAAATTGAGCAACTGGCGGGTATGCAAAATGACATGAAGAACTTGTTCGACAATACCCATATCGGTACCGTGTTTCTTGATGAAAAAATGCTTATCCGCCGTTTCACTCGCGAGGCCACCCAGCTTTATCCGCTGGTGGCTTCGGATGTAGGCCGTCCGTTAGGTGATATCAAGTCCAATTTCGAAAGTGAAGATTTGCTGGTGAAGGCGCAACGTGTGCTGGATTCTTTAATACCCTTTGAGCAAGAGGTACACATCCATAATGGTGCTTGGTTCCTCGTCCGTATCCAGCCTTACCGGACACTGGACAATATCATCGAAGGCGTGGTGCTGACCTTCACCGATATCAGCAAGCGCGTAACCGCAGAAACGGCGGTGCAACTGGCTCGTGAGCTGGCGGAGAATGTCGTGGATACCCTGCACAAACCGTTGCTGGTACTGGATAGCCATTTGCAAGTGGTGACGGCCAACCGTGCTTTTTACGGCTATTTTCAAGTGACGCTGGCCGACACGGTAGGGCGCAAAATTTACGATCTGGGCAATAAGCAATGGAATATCCCCGCCTTACGCGAACTGTTGGAAATTATTTTACCTCGCGACCAAGCCGTTGAAGGCTATCTGGTGGAGCATGATTTTCCGGTTATAGGCCGACATAAAATCAGGTTGGATGCCCGGCGCATTATTGGTAAAACTAGCGGGCCATCGTTGATTTTATTGACGGCTGAAGAAGTTGATAATGTGCCCGTTAATGAACAGTTGGAGAATAAGCAATGATCAAAAAATATCCGGGGCTTGAAACCCGCCAGACGCTACGGACAGAAGCCGAAAAGCTGGTGGTCAGCTTATCGCCGGAAGAGCTGACCGCCCAACCTACCGAAATCTTGCTGCATGAGCTGTTAGTCCATAAAATCGAATTGGAAATGCAAAACGAAGAACTGCGCAGGGCGCAGACCGCTATTGAAGAAGCACGCGACCGCTTTGTCGATCTTTATGAGTTTGCCCCAGTCGGCTATATCACTATCACTCGTGACGGCTTGATAAGTGAAATCAATCTGACAGGAGCCAGCTTATTGAAGATGGATCGCACCAAATTGCTGATGCGGCGGTTTTCACAGTTTGTCGCCGCCCCTGACAAAGATCGTTGGTACCGCCTATTTTTAAACCTGATGACCATCGCCACAGTGGACAAACAGGCATTTGACCTGCAAATGCTCTATCCCGATGATGCCGTGTTTTATGCCCGTCTTGATTGCCTTCGCAATAACCCAGCCAATGCCGAACCGACCTTACGGGTTACCCTGACCGATATCAGCAAAAGCAAGCAAATTGAGCAGGAGTTGCGGATTGCCGCAACCGCCTTTGAATCGCAAGAAGGCATTTGGGTTACCGATACCAACGGGGTTATTTTAAAAGTGAACCGGGCTTTCACAAAAATTACCGGTTTTAGTACCGAAGAAGCATTGGGCCAAACCCCTAGTTTACTGAGGTCAGATCGGCACGATCAGGCTTTTTATGCCGCTTTGTGGCATAGCCTTAAGACGATAGGGACATGGCAAGGCGAACTATGGAACCGGCGTAAAAATGGCGAGGTTTATCCGGCTTGGACTAGCATCACGGCAGTATACAATGACGATGGCTTAGCTAGTTATTACGTCGGTATGCAAAATGATATTAGCCAACAAAAAACCGTGTCTGCTCAAATTGAACAAGGGATCTCCTGATTGATGACCGCCGACGATAGGCAAGAAAAGCTGACGAGCCCTGATTGCCAAAGCCTGCGGTCTGGATTTTGCAGCCCTAAAGTTGATAACCATCTAACAAGGGTATAAGGTTCTGAGTTTATATGCAGCCATTACAACAAAACCAGCAACGGCAAATGCAACCAACCGAATCCTTAAGCAAAAACTATGGCCATTCAAGCAACCCAAGTGGAAGATAATCCCGCACTCAGCAAAGTTATCGAACAAAACATTCGTACCATCATCCGCTTGAGGGTGAAGGCGGCTGCCGAAAGAGGTGTCCAAGATAGGATAGCCGATGCCATCACTTCATTTTCCGGGCGCATGATTTTTGTTTATGTGCATATCGTATGGTTTGGTTTGTGGATTTTTCTCAATGACGGCCATTTCAAAATACCGTCTTTTGACCCTTTTCCTTACGGACTGTTGACGATGATCGTGTCGTTGGAAGCTATTTTCCTTTCGACTTTTGTACTGATCAGCCAAAACCGCTTAGCTGAAGAATCCGAACGCCATGCTGATTTGAGTTTGCAGATCGGCTTGCTGACCGAACATGAATTGACCCGCGTATTGCAAATGCTTGATGCTATCCAATGTAAATTGGGTATTGAAGATGATGAGAACAGCGAGCTTGCCGACCTTGAAATGGAAACCAAACCAGAAGATGTACTGGCAGAAATTGAACGCCTCGATCAACAAGGGGAGAGAAAAAAAGCTAAGTCATGAAGATGGGCTAAATCTCGGCTACCCATAAATTTGCGGGTAGCTGAGATTACAAAACTGAAAAGCCAAAATACGGTGGGGAAAGTTTATTTCATGTACTTGGTTTAAGCCATTACCGAAAGTTTATCCTTTTCTTGGTGATGTACATTCGCCTCTTCGGCTTTGTTGTGCATCAATATGCCCCGAGCTTTTTCAACTTCTTGCACCGATCCATGGACAATCAGGATGAATTTGTTGGCTTTCAGCGCGGTTTCATAGCGCAGGACACTGTCCTCAGGAATACCGATACTCGCCAGCGCGCCGCCTAAAGCAGTCAGGCCGCCAGTGATGACCGCCATTTCCAGGGCACCCAAAATCCAACTGACCAGCGGGCCGCCGACCATGACCGGGCCTATGCCGGGAATGAGGAAGAAAGCGGAACCAAACAGGATGCCCCATACCCATCCCCAAAATAAACCAAACTTGCCCCATGTCGCCATGCGGTCGCCGGTGTTGTAATAACCTACGACATTTTCTTCGCTGTGATAATCTTTACCGATAACGGACAATTTTTTCATGTCGTAACCAGATTTTTCCAGTTCCTTAACGGCGTTTTCAGCATCTTCATGATTGCCAAAAAGGCCAACGGCTGAATTGTATTTTTCTAACATATCAATTGCTCCAATAATATTGGTGAACGATGTGGCACTAAAACTAGATATAAATTGCGGCTGTTCTGCTTGAATCCGCTATCTTTTTCCCATAAGTACCAGCAGATCGTCGGGTGTAGTGGGGGAATAAGCTTTGTTGCTTCACCCACCATTTTCTCTATTGCCAAATTACTTAGAATCTACCATTGCTTCATGAGCAAGGGCTTTTTTCTCATATTCGCCTGCTAAAGCTTCTTCTTTAACCGCTAAAGCAATATGACGGTTCGCT
>JACXTQ010000359.1 GCA_016919605.1 Methylovulum sp. | reverse complement strand
TTAAAGCTGTTCTGGCATTTGTTGCCTGAGTTTGAACAAATCCGCTATGGTTTTATTCCGTTACCTGAATTTAACTCCGAAGCATAATCCTAGAAATCATCCCCCCGCAGGCTTAACCTCCGACAATTTCCGGTTGTAAATATCAACCATAGCCGCTGTCCTATGTCCGCTGGCTTCTTGTTTGTTGCCGTCGGTGTCGCTGACTCCCTTAGCCTTCAAGTCGTGGAAGGTAAAACGCTCCAAGCCGTTTTCAGCCGCGTTGACCATTAGCCGTTGCCATAAAGTTTGGAAGCCGCTTTCGGTCAGTTTGTCACCTGTTTGCCCTCTTAAGGCGCGGGTTTTCTATGTCGGCATTAGTGGTCGGCAGTGACGCGCAACGCGGTAAAGTGCATTCCGTGTTGAGGCGATAGCCGTTTTGCCTATTTATAGCTCTGATGAATTATGGCAAGTTATCCAACCGAGCTATAAACCATGATGGGCAACCAATCAAAGGCCGCAACGATAAAGGCATTGCTTGATAACAGGCGCATCATCGAGCGGACATTGATAAGTGAAGGCAAGGAATGTGTTGAGATTATATGATGCGCTTCCGGCGGCCTTATTTAATCGCCTTAAAGCCAATGTCAGTGCGGTAATAAATTCCGTTCCAGTCTATCTTGCCCGCCAACTCATAGGCCTTGCGTTGTGCCGTGGCAATGTCCTCGCCCAAGGCGCAGGCGCATAACACCCGTCCGCCCGCTGTGACAATATCATCACCCACTTGCACCGTACCTGCATGGAATACTTTGGTGTCAGGTGCATCTTCGCCCGGCAGGCCGGAAATGACCGCGCCTTTTTGGTAGTTGTCAGGATAACCGCCCGCCGCCAACACCACGCCTAAGGCGGGGCGTTCATCCCACGCGCTGGTGGTCTTGTCCAAGTCGCCCGCCAAGGCCGCCAGGCACAGCTCGACCAGATCGCTGTTCAGGCGCATCATAATCGGCTGGGTTTCGGGGTCGCCAAAACGGCAGTTAAATTCCAGCACCTTGACCGAACCATCGGCAGAGATCATTAGCCCTGCGTACAAAAAGCCCGTGTACGGCAAGCCATCCGCTGCCATACCGTCTAAGGTGGGGGCGATGACTTCGCGCATGACGCGCTCGTGGATTTCAGGCGTGACGACAGGGGCGGGCGAATAGGCGCCCATGCCGCCGGTATTGGGGCCTTTGTCGCCATTGTCGCGGGCTTTATGGTCTTGCGAGGTCGCCATCGGCAGGGCGTTTTTGCCATCGGCAATGACGATAAAGCTGGCCTCTTCGCCTTGCAGGAATTCTTCGACCACCACCCGATGTCCGGCTTCGCCAAAGGCATTGCCGGCCAGCATGTCTTCAACGGCATTGATCGCTTCTTGCTCGGTGGCGGCGACAATCACCCCTTTGCCCGCCGCCAGCCCGTCGGCCTTGACGACAATCGGCGCACCTTGCTGTTTAATGTAAGCAATCGCTTGCGCCTTGTCGGTAAAGCTTTGGTAAGCGGCGGTGGGGATATGGTGGCGGCTTAAAAAATCCTTGCAGAACGATTTGGAGCCTTCCAATTGCGCAGCCTGTGCGGTAGGGCCAAAGCATTTCAATCCGGCGGCTTGGAATTGGTCAACAATGCCCAGCACCAGCGGCACTTCCGGGCCGATGATGGTCAGGCCAATAGCGTTGTCTTGGGCAAACACCAGCAGGGCCGGGATGTTATCAACGGCAATGGCGACATTTTCAACACCAGGTTCCAGTGCTGTGCCAGGATTGCCAGGGGCGACAAAGACTTTTTTGACAAGAGGGGATTGGCTGGCTTTCCAGGCAAGGGCGTGTTCGCGTCCGCCGCTGCCGACGATGAGTATGTTCATAGTGAAAATGTAGTTATGTTGATAGATATAATCCGGTTCAAGCAGATTTTTTTATTTTGTTGTAGTTACATCTGTCAACGTTCCACGCTCCGGCGTTATGAGGAACAAGAAAATTCAAGTGGATTAACACGCCACTGTGTGTTTTGTGCCGGGAGCGTTAGAACGATAATTTGTAACCAATAATTAATGCCTAAAATGGCGCATTCCCGTAAATACCATCGCTATTCCATGCTCATCGGCGGCGGCGATGACTTCGCCGTCGCGCATGGAGCCGCCGGGGTGGATGATGGCGGTCACACCCGCTTCGGCGGCGGCATCAATGCCGTCACGGAAAGGGAAGAAGGCATCGGAGGCCATGGCCGAACCGGACACTACCAAACCTTCATCAGCGGCTTTGATACCGGCGATTTTTGCCGAGTACACGCGGCTCATTTGCCCCGCGCCCACGCCGATGGTCTGGCCGTTTTTGCCATAGACAATGGCATTGGATTTGACAAATTTGGCGACTTTCCACGCGAACAGCATATCGCGCAGCTCTTGCTCGGTAGGGGCGCGTTGGCTGACGATTTTCAGGTCAGCGGCGGTGATGACACCTTGGTCTTTATCCTGCACCAGCAAGCCACCGGCCACCCGTTTAAAGTCCAATGATGCGCCTTCTTGCTCAGGCCATGCCCCGCACTCCAAAACACGGATATTTTGCTTGGCGGCCAGCACGGTTTGTGCCGCTGCGCTGATGGTTGGGGCGATAATCACCTCGACAAACTGGCGGCCAATAATTTCGGCGGCGGTCTGTGCATCCAGTTCACGGTTAAAGGCGATAATGCCACCGAACGCCGAAGTCGGATCGGTTTGATAAGCCAAGTTGTACGCGCCCAGAATGTCGTCCGCTTGCGCCACGCCGCAGGGGTTGGCATGTTTGACAATCACACAGGTCGGCAAGTCTTGGAAGGATTTGACGCATTCTAAGGCGGCATCGGCATCAGCGATGTTGTTATAGGACAGCTCCTTGCCTTGCAGTTGCTTGGCGGCGGCAAGCGTGCCGGAGGCTGGGGCTTTTTCACGGTAAAACGCCGCGTTTTGGTGCGGATTCTCGCCATAACGCAAGGCTTGGTGATGTTCAAACTGCAAGTTTAAGGTGTCAGGGAAGGTGCTGCCGTTGAGCTTACCCAAATAGTCGGCAATTTGCGTGTCATAATTGGCGGTATGGGCAAAGCATTTGACCGCCAGCTGAAAACGGGTTTGCCCGTCTAGTTGGTTGGCATGGGCGGTCAACTCGGCAATGATGGGCGCGTAATCGTCAGGGTTGACCACCACCGCGACATCGGCATGGTTTTTCGCCGCCGCGCGTAACATGGTGGGGCCGCCGATGTCGATATTTTCAATGGCGGTCTCAAAATCACAATCGGGCTTGGCGATGGTCGCCGCAAACGGATATAGGTTAACCACCACCATATCAATCGGCAAAATGCCGTTGGCTGCCATCACGGCATCATCAATACCACGGCGGCCTAAAATGCCGCCATGCACTTTCGGGTGCAGGGTTTTGACACGGCCATCCATCATTTCTGGAAAGCCGGTGTAATCAGACACTTCTGTAACGGGTATCTGGTGTTCCGCCAAGGTCTTGGCCGTACCGCCCGTCGAGAGGAGTTCAATCCCCAACTGGTTAAGCGCCCGGCAAAAATCAACGATGCCGGATTTGTCGGAAACGCTGATTAACGCCCGTGTGATTGTTTTGTTCATATCTGCCTTAGATTATTAAAGAGTGTGCGAAAGTTCGGTGCGGCTGTAGAGGGCCGCTGCTGGGCGTATTATAAACGGCTAAGGCGTTCCTTCAATGGCTGATTCGTTACATTTGGCTGGCACACAGGTTTAAAGCGGGCTATTGGGTGAATTAAAGTGATTTCATAGATAGCTTTTTAAAGTGGCCGTATGGATCATTTATGGTTAAACTTATTTTTTACTTTTCGATACCAATAACAATGCCGCCCTCTAAATTAATCCTGTTTTTACTGTTAAACTTGTTGCTTGCCGCTTGCGGTCAACCCGGGCCGCTTTATCTGCCGGATAAGGCCCCACCTACCCCAATAGAACCGGAAAAAAAATAACGCACTATGGACTATTTTAATTATCGAGATAATGAGCTGTTCGCCGAAGATGTGGCGGTGCAGGATATTGTTTATAAGTTTGGCAGCCCTTGCTATATCTATTCCCGCGCTACGCTGGAACGGCATTGGCGGGCGTTTGACAGTGCGTTTGGCGATACCGCGCATTTGGTCTGTTATGCGGTCAAGGCCAATTCTAATTTGGGGTTGCTGAATGTGCTGGCACGTTTGGGGTCGGGGTTTGATATTGTCTCGCTAGGTGAAATGGAGCGGGTGTTGGCAGCGGGTGGCGAGGCCAACAAAATCGTCTTTTCGGGGGTCGGCAAACGCGAAGATGAAATCCTTGCCGCTCTAAAAGCGGGTATCCGTTGTTTTAATATCGAAGTCAGCGGTGAGCTGGATAGGATCAATAACCTTGCCGAGCAGTTGGGCGTAATCGCGCCCGTGTCGTTTCGGGTCAACCCGGATGTCGATGCCAAAACCCATCCGTATATCTCCACGGGGCTGAAAGAAAATAAGTTCGGCATCGACATTGATACCGCGCTGGCCGAATATCGCCGCGCTGCCGCCTTGCCGCATATTAAAGTGATCGGCATAGATTGCCATATCGGCTCGCAATTGACTGAAACCCGCCCGTT
>JACXTQ010000358.1 GCA_016919605.1 Methylovulum sp. | reverse complement strand
GCTCAGCACCAAAGGCACGCCGGTCAATTGATAAAATGCCTCGATAAGATCATAAAAAGGTTTGTTCCATGTCCGCTTTACTGATTGCAATCTGCCTGTGCCATCGCTATGTACCACGCCTGGCACTTTTATTATCACTTCCGGCCTGAATGCTAATGTCCTTTCCATATAGGGCGTTTCTTGATAATTTTCAAAATATTCCTCGCCATATTCATGCAGGATGGCAGGGGCAAAAGGCCGGAACGCTTCGCGGAATTTGACATCGGCATTAATCCTATCTTTAATTTTTGCCGAACGGGGGTCTGCCAAGATGGATCTATTGCCCAACGCCCGCGGGCCAAATTCTGCACGGCCTTGTACCCAGCCGATAATTTTCCCGTCCGCCAAATACTGGGCGGCCAAATGGCTGATGCTTTCACCGGTGTGCCGAGGTCTGCATTTAGGGCCGTAATGTTTGAGAGCCTTAAGTGCAGTGCGCGACATTTTTGAGCCTAAATACGGCGATTGGAAAGCGTGGCGATGGTGTTTGTCGGGATTGTCTTCATAAAAGGCCAGCAATGCGGCACCGATGGCATTGCCATCATCCGCTGGGGCGCTAAATACATAGGCCTTTTTAAAAGGTGTGTTGGCAATGATTTGACCGTTAGTGGAGGAATTTAGCAGACAGCCGCCGCCAAGGACAACGTTATCTTGTTTGGTGACTGCATGTAACTGGGTCAGATAGTGGTACACCAGATCACTGAACAGTTTTTGTCCGGTATAGGCGAGGTCGGCAACCGTCAGATAAGGTTCGCCTTGCTGATGGCGATAATTTGCCAATTCCTCATGGATGCGGATGCTGGTCGCCATATCGGCTTGGATAATCGCCAAACCTTCCACACGCAATAGCGGTTTCATAAGCTCATATAAGGTCGGGTCAAGTTTCCCGTAAGCCGCCAACCCCATTACTTTCCATTCTTCACCTTGAAATAGGCCAAATCCGCACAGTTTGCATAACTGCATATAAAATGCCCCCAAACTGCCAGAGTCGCTGCTATAGTCAGCATTGTTAGGGGTCAGAGTCGATAGGGCATTGTTTTTATAGAGATAGCTACTGTAAGCAGAACCTTCGCCATAACCGTCCAAGATGGCACAGGCGGCCTGTTTATAAGGGCTGGTGTAGCAGGCGGTGGCGGCATGGGTCAAGTGATGGTCGTAGTGGCGGGTGGCGGTGATGGTACGGCGGTTGTCCTCGGCTAACTGGCTTAAGCCAAATTGCAGATTTAGCCCCGCCACTTGGCTGGCGGCTAAGGTGGAGCGGATAAAAAACTCGGAACAATGGAATTGGTCTTGCACCCAATCAGGAATTTGCTCAGGCGCGGTGGTGGCGATATACGCCTTAAAATCCTGATAGTTCGGTTCGTTAATTAAGCTCTCAACACGATTTTTATAGGTATCGCTCCAGGTGTAGGCCACTTGGATTTCCGCCCCGGGTTCGGTATATTCCTGCAATAAGCGTTCAATGTGCAGATAAGGGTCGGGGCTGGTGTTGACGGCGCGTTTACATTGCAAATACCGCTCATTGGCTTCGGCAAAAACCACCTTGCCACGCGCATTGGCTATGGCGATTGAGGAGTCGTGGAAGGTGTTGGCTATCCCTAAATAATATTTCATAAGCAAAAAAGGTTATGGGTGTGGATGTGGATGTGGATGTGGATGTATCCGCGCTAGTTGCAATTTGGGCGTTAGCGTTGCCATACTGTATTTTAAGGATATGGCTACAACGGCCTGACTTCGTCTAAGGCAAAATAGCCATTATATCCCTGCATGTAAACAGCGGCCCTATGTCTGAACAAAACCATAGCGGCGGATTGGGTGGTCAATACGCCTTCATAGCCCTGCACGGTTACTTGTGTGCCTATCGGGTAGGTTTTATTCCAACGCTGGATTTGCCCGTTGACGGCGGCAAGGATGGCCTCCCTAGTATGGCTTGTCGGAGGAGTGGGAGGCGGCTGTATAGGCGCGGTGTCGGTAATGTTATGGGCGGCCTTATTGATCAGCGATAAGCCTGTAATTTTTCAAGTCGATATTGGAGCCAACGGTTATTACGGCTATGAAGTGATGGACACTTGCCGCCCCGCCCCTGACACCGAAGCGGGCGATGCCGATTTGTCGTTGATGTCCTATTTGGATTGTTGCGAACAGGCGTTTTTGGAATACCAGCAACGGGTAACTAGCGTTAATTATCAGGACACCTTCCAATATCTCGCCTTCCACACCCCCTTTGGCGGTATGGTGCAGGGGGCGCACCGCATGATGATGCGCAAATTGCTCAAGGCGAAACCTACCGATATTGAAACTGATTTCCAACGGCGGGTCAGCCCAGGTTTAAGTTACTGCCAGCGGGTCGGCAATATCATGGCGGCCACGGTGTTTTTATCCTTAGCCAGCACCATCGACCGCGCCCCCATCAACCAAGCTCAACGAATAGGCTGTTTTTCTTATGGCTCAGGGTGTTGCTCAGAATTTTATAGCGGCATCACTACGCCTCAAGGGCAGCAGCAATTGCGTGAGTTTAAGATAGGGCAACGGCTAGACCAGCGTTATTCCTTATCTATGGCGGAATATGAGAGCATCTTATTGGCCAATGGCGAGGTAAAGTTCGGCACCAAAAATACCCGTCTGGATAGGGAATTTCTGTCTTCCGTAGCCGCTGCTTGGCAAGGCCAGCCGCTATTGTATCTGGCTGAAATCAAGGATTACCATAGAAAGTATGTATGGTCATCCTGAGCCATTACCTTAAACGGCTATCCTGATTTTGAACTGCAAGGGGCAACTCGCCGGGCGGACACTCCCCGCTTACCTGCACTTCATCAAATTGGCCGGCTAGTTTTTTCCGCCAATCAAGCCAGATTCGACCCTTGTAAATAGCTACGGCAAAACTCGCCTGTGTTATGCCGTAGATAAAGTAAGGGTTTATATCAACCGCTACAGTTTGAATAAAATTGTTGATTTCCACAAGACAAACCCAACCAACCTTTTGTCCGCACTTTGCGGCTCCCCATGTATCTTGGCAATGTTAGCAGTATTGACTCTGCCGATGGGTACAAGGCTCTCGTCAAAAATGGCTATCCAAGCTATTTCATACCCTTAAAATCCCTATCATATCAGTAGCTAAGGTGTGTCCATATTACTGTGGCTCTATCAGGGATAAGACAAATGTCTTTTTTGCCGTGCCGAAAAATGCCGTTAATGTCACCGACATTAAATGACAGAATAAAATGGCATGATCTTTGTTTATAGGTTTTATAGTCTGACTTTATTGGCCTCAGTAACAGACAAAACTGATAGGTTGGTTAAGCCAATTTTTTATAGTTCTAACCCTAAGCAGCATAAAAAATGATCACTAAAGCATCTGTAATCCTAGGTTTAATCGCTACTCTCGTAGTGGGTGGTTGCCATCAAGCGGAAACCGAAAAACCGGAAGCCGCACCAATACTGGAGGCGACTACACCGTTTCGTGAAGACACCGCCGTTATTAAAGAATACGTTTGTCAAATTCATGCCATTAGGCACATTGAAGTCCGTGGTTTGGAAAGAGGCTATTTGCAGAATATTTTCGTGGATGAAGGGCAAATGGTCAACAAGGGGCAACCTATGTTCAAAATCATGCCCAATATCTATCAGGCGGAACTTCTCAAAGCGCAAGCTGAAGCGAGTACCATCAATATCGAATACCTTAATACCAAAGCGTTGGCGGATAAAAATATCGTATCGGCCAATGAATTGGCGTTGGCAAAAGCAAAATTGGATAGAGCCAATGCGGAAGTGAAATTAATGGAAACTCACTTAGGCTTTACCGACATCAGTGCGCCTTTTGATGGGATTATGGATCATTTTGACGTTAGGATCGGTAGCCTTATTGAAGAAGGTACGTTGCTGACCACGTTGTCTGACATTAGCAAATTATGGGTCTATTTCAACGTTCCAGAATCCGAATACCTAGACTATAAGGCACATAAACATGATAACGCCCGCGTTGATGTCCAATTGAGAATGGCAAATGGACAAATTTTTGATCAAACCGGTTTTATTGAGACGATTGAAGCTGATTTTGATAACACCGCAGGCAATATCGAGTTTCGCGCCCTGTTCTCCAATCCTGACAAGCTTCTTCGGCACGGTGAGACGGGAACTATCCTTATGTCTAAGCCGTACAAAAACGCTTTGCTCATCCCCCAAAAAGCGACCTTTGAGATTATGGACAAAACGTATGTTTACGTCATCAACCAAGAAGGCAAGCTAGAGCAACGACTCATCACTATCGATGCTGAAGTGCCGCATCTGTTCATCCTTAAAGAAGGTCTTAAAGAGGATGACAAAGTTTTGCTCGAAGGCTTACGCAAAGTGCATCCCGGAGAAGAGGTAAAGATTGATTTAAGGCCACCGGAAAAGGTTCGCTCAGAGTTGGAATTGTATACAGAGTAACCTTTTAATCAGAGATTAATTATGTTTAATATTTTTATCAAAAGACCTGTGATGGCTATCGTGTTATCACTGCTGTTTCTGTTTATGGGTCTGTTGGCGATTAAATCATTGCCCATTGCCCAGTTTCCAGATATTGCACCACCTCGTGTGACTATTTCATTATCATTTCCAGGCGCTAGCGCCGACGTGCTGGTGCAATCATCCCTGATTACCATCGAACGCGCCATCAACGGTGTTCCTGGCATGAAATACCTCATTTCGGATGCGACCAGTGCCGGTGAATCGACCATTCAAGTGCTGTTCGATCTGAGTGTTGACCCTAACATTGCCATGGTTAACGTGAAGACGCGCTTGGATCAGGTCATGAGCCGCTTGCCCAAGTTAGTGCAGCTAGAAGGGGTGATCGTCAATCGGGTGCAGCCCAGTATGCTTATGTACGTCAACCTTTACAGCAAAGACAAAAACGCGGACGAGAAATTTTTATTTAACTATGCGAATGTTTCGGTTATTCCAGAAATCCAACGCATTTTTGGTATTGCCCAAGCCCAAATATTAGGTGCCCGTCAATATGCGATGCGGATTTGGCTGAATCCTGACCGGATGAGGGCTTATAGTGTCTCGACAGAAGAAGTGATGGATGCCATTGCAAACCAAAGCATTATTGGCCGACCTGGCCGGATAGGCCAAAGTACGGG
>JACXTQ010000357.1 GCA_016919605.1 Methylovulum sp. | reverse complement strand
GGTTCGTCATAAGCTTTTGCCAACATCGGATCGCCGCCAAGACATCGGCGGGGGTCACATAATATTCGTGCAGTTTGGCCTTAAAATGGGCGGCGGTAATCCGTGCATAGTCCATTTCATCATAGCCATCGGCGGCAAAGCCAATACTGAAAGTATCGACGGGTTGTTCCGACAGTTTTTGGAATAGCCCGACCACGGTGCTGCTATCTAAGCCCCCGCTTAAAAACGCCCCGGTCTGCTGATCGGGTGCGCAGTGGGTCATCGCTTGCCCTAGCTCATCATGCAATTGGGCGAGCAAATCCTGCTTGCTGGCGGTACTGTCCTGATAGTGCCGTTGCCAATAAAAACCTCGGCTGGTTTGTTGTTGGCTAATTTCCAAAAACTCGCCGGGCTGGAGCTTTTCTATACCCGCATAAATGCTGCCGGGGCTGGGAATAACATGGAAATATAAGTAAGTGAATAGGGATTGCCGAGAGATTTCGGGATGTACCTCAGGATGGGCGAGCAATTGCCCTAATTGACTGCCAAACACCAACACATCGGCTTTATGATAAAAAGCCAAAGGCCGCAAGCCCATCCTATCAATCGCCAGCAAGGCATAATGTTGGTCAACTTGGAACACACAGACCGCAAACGCCCCAGTCATGTGCAACAGCACTTCTCGTCCTTGTCGCAAAAAGCCTTGCGCCAGCGCATAGGCGGCACTATGGCTTTGTGCCATTGCCGCGAGAGTCGGGTCTTGCCAATGTGGCGACCCGTCCACTATCACCAGCAACGCGCCTTCTTGATAAAAGCTGGGGGCTGCATTAATGCCATGACCACCCATGCCAGCCGTTTTATAATAAGCACAAACGTGAAGACTATCCGCCAGCAGTCCTGGACTGGCATGGCGCTGGGCATCAAGCAACGGGGCGGCGGATGTCGGGGTGGCCGATAGCCAACCGTAAATGGAACTCATAGTAGGTCTCTAAGGTTTAAAACAGGAAAACAATGTCATTATGACATTGTACCGTGGTTTGACAAAAGCTATCAGGGTCAGTTTTGCCAATTGCACAGCACTTTATCGGCAAACCACCCTAATAACAGGCAGGACTGTTATCATAATGGCATGTTTATGGCTTATTCGTGGCAACCTGAGGTAGGGGCAATAAGTACCGTTCTGGCGACGGGTAAAAACGCGGCAAATACAACAATGACACTCCCTGAAGTTTAAAGAATCGGCGACGCTCTCTGATGAAAAAAAACACCAATCCCGAAAAATCCTTATTTGGCAACTTTTCCGAGCCAGACCGCCTGTATATTGACAAGGCCTTGGCAATTGTCGGGGAAATTGTTGATGACCCCCGTTATTATCGCCCCAAGGGTATCGAGGTCGCCACGATATTAATGGAGTTTAATGTTGATCTGAACACCATTCTAGCGGCAATACTGAGTGATCCGCGCCTGACCAAATTCAACCTGTTGCCGCACATTAAGGAACAGTTTGGCGAAACGGTAGCGGCCTTGGTCAAAGATGTCAATTGGCTAAACACCATCGCCATTTATTCCTTGGACATGACCGACCAGCCCAACCAATCGGAAATCTTGCGCCGGATGCTGTTGTCGATGACCCAAGATGTACGGGCCGTGCTAATCAAGCTGGCTTACCGGATCAAACGCTTGGGGGTGTTACCGAAAGAGTCTTACGAAATGCGCCGTTTTATCGCCCAAGAAACCTTGGACATTTACGCGCCTATCGCCAACCGCATGGGCATACACCAACTCAAGTGGGAGTTGGAAGACATGGCCTTCCGCTATCTGAAGCCGCAATCTTACCTGCATATTGCCAAATCCTTAAACGATAACCGCATCGAGCGGGAAAACTGCATCAACCGCTTTATCGACACCCTAAAAACTACGCTCGCCGCCGATAACATAAACGCCGCTATTTATGGCCGCCCCAAACACATTTACAGTATCTGGAAAAAAATGCAGCGCAAACAATTAGGCATAGATGAACTCTATGACCTGTTGGCGGTGCGCGTAATTGTCGATAACCTGACCGCCTGCTATACCACCTTGGGTATTGTCCATAGCCTGTGGCAAACCATTCCTAAAGAGTTTGACGATTATATCGCCAACCCCAAGGAAAACGGCTACCAATCCTTGCACACCGTCATCATCGACCCCGACGGGCGGCGCATTGAGGTGCAAATACGCACCCAAGAAATGCACGATTTTGCCGAATTTGGTGTGGCGGCGCACTGGTCATACAAAGAAGGCGGCAAACACGATGCCGCCGTCGAAAAAAGCATCAGTTCCTTGCGCAAATTGTTGGAAGAAAAGGACGATGACGACACCCTGAGCGAACATTTCCGCAATGAACTGTTTCACGACCGCGTGTATGTGCTGACCCCCAAAGGTAAGCTGATTGATCTGGTGAAAAACTCCACGCCACTGGATTTTGCCTACGCTATCCATAGCGAAATCGGCCACCGCTGCCGGGGGGCGAAAGTCAACGGGCGCATCGTGCCGCTGACTTACCCGCTAAAATCGGGCGAACAGGTGGAAATCCTCACCACCAAAGAAGGCGGGCCTAACCGCAACTGGATAGACCCGAACCTGGGCTATTTAAAATCCGCCAACGCCATCAGCAAAGTCAAGGGTTGGTTTAAAAGCCAACAAGAAGGGCAAAACATCGCCGCCGGCAAGGCGATACTTGACAAGGAAAGCCAACGGTTGGGCATTAAAACCCCCAATTTAGCCGAACTTGCCAAGCACTTCCATCAACCCGACACCAACCAATTGCTGGAATTTATCGGGCGCGGCGACATCAACCCTCGCCAATTGGCGGCTTTTTTCAAAATTCCTGAATTGGAAACGGTAAAGCCGAAAAACCCGCCGAAAAAGCCCGCCAGCAAAACTGGCGTGTCGGTTGATGGTATCCATCAGGTGCTGACCACTATTGCCCGCTGCTGCACCCCCGTGCCCGGCGATGACATTATCGGCTTTATTTCCCTAAAAAAAGGCATCATTATCCACAACAAAAAATGCCCGAATGTTTTGGACTTAAACCACGACCAACAAAGCCGTCTGATTGATGTGGCGTGGGGCGAGGAAAGCAATAGCTATTTTGTACCGATTGCTATCAAGGCCTACAGCACCCGCAACTTGCTCAGTGATGTGTCCCAGTTGCTGGCAGAAGAGAAAATCCATGTCTCCAATGCCGCTATGGACACGCATACCGAGGGTTACGCCCAACTTAAAATGACCATACAAGTCAAAAATACCGACCAACTGAGCCGGACGTTAAAAAAACTCGGTTGTTTGCCTAATGTGATTGATGTCAAACGTAATATCTGACTCTATCGGTAACAAAAGAAGGCGTTAGTCAAAACGTTTGGCATCTGTCGGCAAACGCCGGAACAACGGATGTGTCGCCAGCCCAAACCGCTCAGGATAATAGACACCGCCCAGATATAAGCCTTCAGGCGGGGCGGTGCGGGCGGCAAGTTTGCGGTCTTTGGCCGCCAGCAAAAACTGTGTCCACTCTACGGGCTGTTTGCCCGCGCCTATCTCCATCAATACCCCTGCTATATTCCTAACCATGTGATGTAAAAAGGCATTGGCGGAAATGTCCATCACTACCTGATCCCCATTACGCTGAACCTCAATAAAATACATCAGCCGATTCGGACTTTTTGACTCACAGCTTTGGGCGCGAAAAGAAGAAAAATCATGCTCACCTATTAGCGCTTGCGCCGCTTGGTGCATTTTTTCCGCATCCAAAGGACTATGGCACCACGTGGTTTGTTGATAAAGTAAGGCCGATTTTACTGGACGGTTGCTAATAATATAACGGTAATAACGGGCTATCGCGCTAAAACGGGCATGAAAATCACCGATGGCCGGTTGCGCCCACACTATCCTGACATCGGCGGGCAAATGGCTATTGCCGCCCAATTGCCAAGCCGCCAAACTCCGATCAGCCACAGTGTCAAAATGCACCACCTGTTCCAGCGCATGTACGCCGGAGTCGGTGCGTCCGGCGCAGGCCACCGTGACCGGATGGTTAGCGACTTTACTTAAGGCCTGCTCCAGCACTTGCTGGACGCTACGCGCGTGGGCTTGGGCCTGCCAACCATAATAACCGCTGCCGTTGTATTCTATACCAAGGATGATGCGCATCTGTGTAGGGAGCAAAAGATAAGGTTAAAAAGAGCATTTTAAACCAGGTTGGTGGATGCAGGGGGAAAGATCATTTCATTAATGCAACGCATTTGCCCTGCCAGCCCTCGAAGTGTTAGATTCACGCTATAATCAACCCTCACTCCCTCATGCAGGCATTCTCTATGGAATTGGTTTTGGTAGGCACCGCCTATCTGGCTGGCTTAATAGCCAGTAGGTTATATTTTCCACCCTTAGTTGGTTATATGATTGCCGGCTATATCTTACATGCCTTAGGTGTCCAACCCGACCAGACGATTGCCCACCTGGCTGAAGTGGGCATTCAGCTATTATTATTCACCGTTGGCCTGAAACTGAAATTGCGTTCCTTATTAAGGCGTGAAGTGCTCAGTGTCGGCGGTTTGCACCTGTTAATTGTCACCGCCATTTCGGTGGCGATTTTCTTTGCCCTAGGCGGTTATATTTCCGGCGGACTGGTGCTGGGGGTCAGCTTGGCGTTTTCCAGCACCGTGTTGGCGATTAAAGTGCTGGAAGATAGCGGCGAATTATCGACCTTATATGGCCGTGACGTGCTCAGCATCTTAATCCTGCAAGACATTGTCGCTATTGGCCTGCTGGCTTTCAGCAGTGGCAAACAGCCGACACCGTGGGCTTTTGGCCTATTATTGTTGCCCTTGTTGCGCCCTATCGCCTACCGCTTGCTCAATGCCAGCCACGCAGATGAATTAAAACTGCTGCTGGGGGTATCGTTGGCGTTGGCGGGCGGCCTATTGGCGGAAAAAGTCAGTATTTCCAGTGATATTGGCGCATTGCTGATGGGCGTAATGTTGGCAGGCCATCCTAAAACGGATGAACTGGCATACAAATTATGGGGATTGAAAGAAACTTTTCTGGTGGCGTTCTTCCTACAAATCGGCCTCACCGACCTGCCCAATTATGACGAATTGGTACAGGCACTCTTGTTATTATCGTTGCTGCCCTTGCAAGGGGTGCTGTTTTTTTGCTTATTTTTGGTGGTGGGCTTGCGGGCGCGGACGGCATTTATTTCCTCGTTGGCACTGATGACCTATAGTGAATTCGCCTTAATCACTTCTTCGGCGGTAGTTGAGGCGCATTTGTTGCCGCCGGTTTGGGAATCTATCATTGGCTTAGCGGTCGCCCTCTCATTGGCGATTGCCGCCCCATTAAACCGCTTCTCACACCGCTTATTTTCACTGTTGGAGGGTTTTTTAACGCGCTTTGAGCGGCAAACAAGCCGTTCTGACCGTTTACCCGGCAGTATAGGCATTACCGAATGGCTGATTATCGGCATGGGACGCACGGGCTTGTCGGCTTATCAGACCTTTTGCGAACAAGACAAACGGGTGTTAGGTCTGGATGCCGACCCCACCGTTTTGGAGGCGATGCTGGCGGACGGACGGCGCGTCGTGTATGGCGATGCCGAAGACAAGGCGCTCTGGGAAAGATTACCGCTAACAAAAATAAAGGGCGTAATCCTTGCCATACCTGAGTTTGAGGTGCGAGCCTCATCAATCGCGCAGTTGCAAGCACGGCAATTTCAAGGCCATATCGGCACTTTTTGCTTTCACGATGATGAAGAGCCAAAACTGTATGAATTAGGTGCGAATTTTGTCATCCATCCTTTAATCGAAGCGGGCAAGCAATTGGCGGAACAAATGATAAACACCCATCAAGCTGCCAAGTGACAACCTTAAAGCCCCAGGCCAGAGCAATAATGGCAAAAGCTTAAAACTACCATCATATAAGCGTTTGATAGTTAAAAGCAGTCATTTTTAGCCAATATCCGCAGCCTTATTTTCAAAGGACTTCAAGCCATAAAACGAGGTGCCCCCAAAATGCCAAATAGTCGGCAATTTTTTGCTTCGATAGTGAAATTTGCTCTACCAAATCTATATTTTGTGTTAATCTTTTCTCTTTCTCACTATATGCGGTGTTATGACGTTAAAGTTTAGCCACCTAGCTTTTCCAAAAACCTGCAAACCCTAACAACCTATCCTTACAACATTATGATCCAGCAAATTAATAAAAAAATTACCGGTTATAAAGTCTTGACACCTAACACGCCGGCAAGCAATGAAGATGACATCCCGGTGCAAGAGTCCATACCGGGGCTGGAAAGTATGCACGAAAATATGGCACGTCCTGAGATATTGTATGGCTCGACCTATAAAATCAAGACCCCGCAATCGGAACATGCGTTGTATATCACTATCAATGACATGATCCTTAACCAAGGCAGCAAGCACGAAGAACGCCGCCCTTATGAAGTGTTTATCAACTCGAAAAATATGGAGCACTTCCAATGGGTGTTGGCACTGACGCGGGTCATCTCGGCGGTGTTCCGTAAAGGCGGCGATGCTTGTTTCTTGGTCGATGAGCTAAAAGCGGTGTTCGACCCACGCGGCGGTTATTTTAAAAAAGGCGGGGTGTTTATGCCGTCACTGGTCGCCGAAATCGGCTGTGCGATTGAATCGCACTTAAAGAACATCGGTATGTTAAAAGACACCGAACTAGATGCCCATCAGAAACAGTTTCTTGCAGAAAAACGCCGCGAATTTGACGTGCTACATGCCGATGCCGGATCAACCGACAGCAGTTTCCCTGCCAAAGCCCTGTTATGCAGCAAATGCCAAACCAAGGCCGTGGTATTGATGGATGGCTGCATGACCTGCCTGAATTGCGGCGAGAGCAAATGCGGATAAAATCCCCGCTCAACCCACCTTACGCGCTTTAGGGTTCCTGGATAGGTGCAGCTACGGGTGGTTTGGGCGTTTTTGGTGCTGGCTTAGGTTTGCTGACGGCAGGTGGGGCTGCTACGGTAACTGGCGGTTTTACCGGTTTTGGCAGCGGCTTGGCCTGACGGCTTGGGGCTATGGCCGGAATGTTAATTGTCGGCGGAGTTTTGGCGGGCTTAGGCAACGGTTTTGCCATCACCTTGCCAGATGCGGACGTTACCGATGGTGGCTTGACGGCTTTGGGCTTGACACCTGGCGTTATGGGCGGCAACATTGGGCTAGGCACTATTGGCTTTGCCGCTTTCGGTTTGTTGACAGGCCTTGGCGCAGGTTTGTCGCCCACGAGGGGGGCAATGGACTTCACAGACGCTTTTGTAGGTTTGGGTTTAGGTTTGGCCACTTTGCGTAGCGGCTTGGTTTCCTCAACAGGCGGCGCAATCTCTGTGACTGAGGCTTTTTCGGCCACCGCCGCAGTATCTTCCTCTTTAACGCCCTCATCATTAGGCGCAGTGTTAATCAATGGCGACAAAGTGGGCTTAAGGTGGCGCATGATTTGCACGGGCAACGAGCTGGTAAAGTGGTAACTGCCCGCATTGTCGCCAGTCACATAGGCGGTAATCACCCCAAAAAACCGCTCGCCGATAAAGAAAGTGAACACGGCGGCACGGCTAATAAATCTTGATTCGATCAAACGCCCTCCCGCACCCCAGACTTCCTTACGGTGGTCGCCGGTGCCGGTTTTACCACCCACAGCCAACGCTTTGCCCGCCGCATTAGTGTAAACGCCATTCAGGCGTGATGCCGTGCCGCCTTCAACTACACCGCTTAAGGCTTTTCTCGCCGCTTTGGCAATCTCCGGCGCAAACACTGGCTGCCCCAAATCAGGCGATTTGTTCAATACGGTTTCGTAGGGTGTGCCTTGGGCAAAATGCAGGCTTTCAAAACGCACCATCGGCAACCGTACGCCATCATTACGGATAATGCCCATCAGTTCGGCCAGAGCCGCTGGCCTATCCCCTGACGCACCAATCGAGGTGGCATAAGAAGGCGTGAGTTCTTCAAAAGGATAACCCACTTTTTGCCAAGCCTTATGGATTTCCCGAAATGCTTCAATTTCCAGCAAGGTCATGATCCGCCGTTGTTGGGCATTTTTCCGGCCATTTTTGAACAGCCAACGGTAGACATCCTGACGCTGTTTGGCACTGGCTTCCATAATTTCATCACGGCTGGCTTGGGGATGTTGCGCCAAATAACTGACTAGCCACAATTCCAGCGGATGGATTTTGGTGATGTAGCCTTGATCCTGCAAATCAAAATGCTCCCCCGTATATTTGTCGTACAGGTCGTAAATGTCGTCATCGGACAATTGGCTGCCTGCCAGCCGCGCTTGCAAGAATTTTTTCAAGGCCATTTCATCGGCATCGGGATACACCGCACGGAACAGCATAGTCAGCCGAGATGGTTTGGCGAACACGCGCCCGGATAATAGGGCAAAGGCTTCTTCGGGCGTTTTGTCCTGATACCTGGCATAAAACCGATGTAAATAAACACTGCCTTCATTGTCGGCAAAGCGTTGCAGATATTCTTTCCGGCGCGGGTCATCGGGGCTTTCTAGCCACCGTGCCAAACCATCAGGCTTATAAAGATGGTGATAAACCTCATCACGCATCAGACGGATAAACACCAAGTTGACCGAATCACGCAACGCATCACGGACAGACATGTTTTTACCATTGTCGGTTTTGCTAAAGTTACTGAAGGTATGCAAACCACCACCGGTAAAAAAACTTTCCCCTGGGCTGGCCGAATAATGCTTATCCAAGGCTTTGTCCAGCAGGCTTTCTAGGCCGATTTTCGGATTGGCGACCAGTTGGCCAACGACCCATTGGGATAAATAATCGCGCGGATGCAAAGGCAATTGTTGTAAGGCCGTGGCCGGACTGTTCTTATATTTTTCGTAAATGTCAGTGAGCAACTCCAGATAATGCACCAAGGTGCGCAATTTGGCGGTCGAGCCTAAGTCGATACGGATGCCTTCGTTAATATCCAAAGCCTGATCGTAATTATCGGTTTGGATGCGCAACAAATTGCCGCTTTTGCCGCGCTCATACAGCATCAGACTGTAAACTATGGGAGCCAGCTTAGTGTTTTCGCTCAGCATCCGTTTACCCAACAAGCCCGCCGCCTGGGCGTTTTCAGGTTCGGCCAAACGGCGCAACTCTTGGTTGACTGCTTGCTGGGTATTAAAATCCAGCGTGGTTTTGACGGTCAGATCCAACCTGTCCAAGTCATAATTGGACTTTATGTTCAAAATTTTGGCAAGACGGCTACGCAACACCGATTGGGTTTTTTTCTCAACGGCAAATTTGCTGGGGATGGTGCCGGACTTATCGGGGCGCGGGGTGGCTTCGCGTAAAGCGGCATCGCGTAAGGCGTTAGAAATAAGATTTTTTTCCGCCAAAACCCGCAAATAGCTGTCGGTCAGGTTTTGCAGCGCTTCAAAGCCATGCCCCAGCAAATAGGTCGGCCGCCGTTGTGATAACAAAATTCCCAACACTTGACGGTAAGCTTGCGCCTGTTGGGGGCTGACGTGCCTTACCGCCAAAGCTTTAGACGACAGCAGTTTATTAATTTCATTAAAATCCGCGCCAAACCACGCCGCCAAGCCATCGCCTAGGCCGTGGATTTCACCTGATTTTGGCGTTGCCGCTAACGGCATTGAGTTTAAGTAAGACAAGGCAATTTCTTGGCGCATGGCGCGGGTGTCCGGCCCTAGCAAATAGGCGCGGACAGAGGCGGTGCTCATTTGCCGGAATTTATCAACAATGGAATTGGTGTAGCCGTTAGGCGAATGGCGGTATTTCTCAATTTGCGTCGCCAAGGTGCTGCCGCCAGGTACGGCACTAGTCGCCCCCAGCTTATGCGCCATCAGTTGCAAGGTGGCAAAACCTAACCTATCCCATTCAATCGCCGGATTGACCTGCACATTTTGCTCGTTAAGCAATTCGCGGTTTTCGATAAACAACAGGGTATTGAGGATAACTGGCGGGATCGCCTCAAAATTGGGGTAGCCATAAGCCGGATAAACGGCTTTAAACACCAATTGGTTACGCCTGTCGAGGATACGCAGCCCAGCTTGGGTTTTTTCGTGATAAACGGTGAACAGGCCATAATCGGCCAACTCTTCCATCATCGGCGAAAAATCGGC
>JACXTQ010000356.1 GCA_016919605.1 Methylovulum sp. | reverse complement strand
TAGGGCTTGCCGAGATTGATTACACCACCGGGATGACACATCTTTCCGCCGAAGCGGCACAAATGTTTGGCTTAGGTGCAATCGAGCTCATTTTGCCACGCACTGCGATACACGCAAGCTTCCACCCTGATGACCGTGCCAATGTGATGCAATACATCGCCCATTCGCTGAATCCTAAAGGTACGGGCGCTTTCCTTATGGATCATCGGGTCGTATGGCCCAATGGCCAAATACGCTGGTTACGGGTACGCAAGCATATCCGCTTTGCGGATCAAGGCGGCATCCGGCGACCTCTATGCGCCACCTTAGTGGCGCTGGATGTCACTACCGAAAAAAATGCCGAGCAAGCTTTACGCGACAGTGAGGAACAATTTCGCGCCTTACTGGAAGCGGCACCCGATGCTATTGTCATTGTCGATGAGCAAGGCGTGATTGTGCTAGTGAATGCGCTGACCATTTCGCTGTTTGGCTACAGTCGCGCCGAACTGATTGGTGAGCCTGTAGAAATGCTGATGCCGACCCGTTTCCGTAATGTTCATAGCAACTTACGCCAAGATTATCTGACCCAACCACAAGCACGTGAAATGGATGGCGGCTTGAATTTGCTTGGCACGCGTAAAGATGGCAGTGAATTTCCTATTGAGGTTAGCCTTAGTCCACTGGAAACTAAAAAAGGCCGCTTAGTTTCCAGTGCCATTCGCGATATTACCGAACGCAAGCGTATTGAAGCGGAACTGAATAAAGCCAAGGCGGCGGCAGAAAATGCCAATCGCGCAAAATCAGACTTTCTCTCCAATATGAGCCATGAATTGCGTTCGCCGCTGAACGCCATCCTCGGTTTTGCCCAGTTGCTTGAGGCAGGTACGCCACCTCCTACAGCGCGGCAAAGTGTTTGTATTGACCAAATTCTCCACGCTGGCTGGTATTTGTTAGAGCTTATCAACGAAATACTTGACTTGGCGATGATCGAATCTGGAAAACTATCCTTATCGTTGGAATCTATTTCCTTAAGTGGTGTGCTGGATGATTGTCAAGCCATGATTGAACCGCAAGCGCAAACGAGCGGCATTAGTATGAGCTACCCTCCGTTTGATGATGACTGCATTGTTAATGCCGACCGGACACGGGTAAAACAAGTTTTTCTTAACCTGTTATCCAACGCCATCAAATATAACCGTGCCGGTGGCACAATTACAGTCACTTATAAGGTCACAACGGAATCTGTACGTATCAATGTCCATGATACCGGCGAAGGGCTGTCCGCCCTCCAACTTGCGCAACTTTTCCAACCTTTCAATCGCCTAGGACAAGAAAACGGTATTGAAGAAGGCACAGGCATTGGTTTGGTGGTCAGCAAGCGTCTCATTGAATTGATGGGGGGACGTATCGGTGTGGAAAGTACGGTCGGAGTGGGCAGTGTATTTTGGATTGAATTGATCCGGCCAACCACCCCAGCGGTGGCTTTAGAAAAATGCTTGCCTATAGATATTCGTCAGCACATTCAGGCCAACACGCTAGTGTTTACCCTGCTTTATGTGGAAGACAATCCGGCGAACCTATTGTTAGTCGAGCAAATAATCACCAACTACAAAAATATTAAAATGCTGAGTGCGAATACAGGTCGTATAGGCATTGCGCTGGCACGCTCCCATCATCCCGATATTATCTTGATGGACATCAATCTGCCGGGCATCAGCGGTATAGAAACTTTAAACATTTTACGTGAAGATCCGGCCACAGCGGGTATTCCCGTGATCGCCCTAAGCGCCAATGCCATGCCCTGTGACATTGAGAGGGGCTTACAAGCCGGATTCTTCCGTTATTTAACCAAACCCATCAAGATTAATGAGTTTATAAGTGCCTTGGATGATGTGTTGACATTCTCTGAAACAGGCTTAAGCAATATCTATAAAACCGGACAATGACCATGATTAGCGCAGCAGAAATCCTTAATTCCAACATCCTGATAGTGGATGACCAGTTATCCAATGTGCTGTTGCTTGAACAGATGTTGGAAAGCGCAGGTTATAGCCAGATCACTTCGACCACAAACCCTAGCGAAGTCTATGAGCTGTATCAAAAAAACCGCTATGACCTCGTCTTGTTGGATTTGCAAATGCCAATCATGGATGGCTTTCAGGTGATAGAAAAGCTTAAGGGCATTGAAACGGAAAGCTACCTACCCATTTTGGTGATCACCGCCCAACCTAACCATAAGTTACGGGCGCTCACGATGGGCGCAAAAGATTTTGTCAGCAAACCGTTTGATCTAATCGAAGTGCAAAACCGCATCCGTAATATGCTGGAAGTGCGGCTATTATATAAAAAGCTTGAATATTATAACCAATCATTAGAGGAAACGGTAGCGCAACGCACCACTGAGCTTTGCGCCAGTGAAGAACGTTTTCGCCGTTTAACCGAACTATCATCAGATTGGTATTGGGAGCAAGACGCAAACGGCCAATTCACCATGGTTTACGGGCCGGTACATGAAATGCTCGGCATTCGGATCAATGACGTATTGGGGAATCTCGAAGAGCAAGGCATCATCTGGGACGAAGCCGAACGCCTGATATTGGAAACGAACTTGGCCGCCAGGAAGCCGTTTCTGGATTTTGTCTACAGTAGGAACAAGCCTGATGGTACGCGGCAATATTTGATGGTGAGCGGGGAACCGGTGTTCGACCCATCTGGACGTTTTATTGGCTATCGGGGCATCGGCAAAGATGTGACCGATACCATGGCCCCAGACAAAATAACTCGCCAATCAAACTAAAAACCGTTGCCTTGTTAAAAAGCGGCTTTTCCAAAGCACACGGCTTGATAAAAATTTCGTGCCCTTTGCAAGGGATAATCTTTAAATTAACAGGTTTCATGGTGGACGAAGCTTATTTTATGCCTCGTCCTTAGCATATTGTAGAGGATTCTATCCGATGACTATTATTCAAGTAGGTTGCAATTTAATCTATACGGTTTCTCAGCCCACCAGTTTTTTGTTTAATATAGCCGCAGCCCGTACCTTACAGCAAATTATCGGTGAGGAAGCTTTACTGTTAAATCCGGCAATTCATGTTGAAACCTTTACTATCGGCCAGGAAGGCTTCCAAATGTACCGGCTTTCCGTCGGGCCTTGCGAACTACAACTCCAATACTATGCCCAAGTGGAACTGCTCCCTGATGTGTATGACACAGCTGGGATTATTGAGACAGATTTCCGGCAACTACCTTATGAAGCCTTACCTTACCTCAATCCCAGCCGTTATTGTGAGTCTGACCGCCTGACCCATTTTGCCTTACGCCTATTCGGCACTACCCCGCACGGTTATTCTAGGGTTAGCGCGATTTGCGATTGGATCAACGACTATCTCGATTATCAGGCAGGCAGCAGCGGCGAAAGCACCAGCGCCTGTGATGTGTTGATACAGCGTACTGGGGTTTGCCGCGATTATGCGCATCTGGCCATCGCCTTATGCCGTGCCTTGTGTATCCCCGCCCGTTATGTTTCCGGTTACGCCGTAGGCTTGCAGCCACCTGATTTTCATGGTTTTTTTGAGGCGTACTTGGGTTATCGCTGGTATTTTTTCGATGCGACCCGTATGGCACCGGTTACAGGTTTTGTCCGTATCGGCACTGGCCGTGATGCCGCCGATGCTTCATTTGCGACGATCATTGGCTCGGCGACATTGACGGCGATGGCGGTTTGGGCCGAGTGATGGGGTGCGCGTCCCTTTGCCATCATTTTTACCCAACAATGGCTGTTTTTACAGCCCTGTCCGTCAAGTAACGGGCAAAAAACCCACTGTAAACGCTTAGGAAGTTTATTATGAAGTATAAAGATTACTATCAAATTATGGGCGTATCGCGTGATGCCCCGCAGGATGAGATCAAGCGGGCCTACCGTAAACTGGCCCGCAAATACCATCCCGATGTCAGCAAGGAAGCTGATGCCGAAGCAAAATTTAAAGCCTTAGGTGAAGCTTATGAAGTGCTCAAAGATGTTGAAAAACGCGCGGCCTACGATCAGTTAGGCACAAACTGGCAAGCGGGGCAAGATTTCAAACCACCACCCCATTGGGATGAAGGCTTTGAATTTGGCGG
>JACXTQ010000355.1 GCA_016919605.1 Methylovulum sp. | reverse complement strand
GCGACAAGGTCCGCCTCGCCGACACCGCGCTGTTCGTCGAGGTGGAACGCGACTTCACCATCTACGGCGAGGAGGTAAAGTTTGGCGGCGGCAAGGTTATCCGTGACGGCATGGGGCAAAGCCAAGCCGGAGCCGCGCAGGCGATGGACATGGTTATCACCAATGCGTTGATTGTCGATTATTGGGGCATCATTAAAGCCGATGTCGGTGTTAAAAACGGGCGTATCGCCGCCATTGGCAAAGCGGGCAACCCGGACATCCAAAACGGCGTGGATATGATTATCGGCCCGGGTACGGAAATTATCGCTGGCGAAGGCCATATTCTGACCGCTGGCGGCATTGACGCGCATATCCATTTTATTTGTCCGCAACAAATTGAAGAGGCCTTAAATTCCGGTGTGACCACCATGATCGGTGGCGGCACCGGGCCGGCCACAGGCACTAATGCCACCACCTGCACCCCAGGCCCTTGGCATCTGCAACAAATGCTTTTGGCCTTGGATGGCTTTCCGATGAATTTTGGCTTGCTCGGCAAAGGCAACGCCAGTTTGCCCGCCGCGCTGGAAGAGCAGGTGCTGGCAGGGGCAATGGGTTTAAAGCTGCATGAAGACTGGGGAACGACTCCCGCCGCGATAGATTGCTGTTTGGGCGTTGCCGAACGCTATGACGTGCAAGTGGCCATCCATACCGACACCCTGAACGAGTCCGGTTTTGTTGAAGATACTATCGCCGCCTTCCAAGGCCGCACTATCCACACTTACCATACCGAAGGCGCGGGCGGCGGTCATGCCCCCGACATTATCAAAGCCTGCGGCTTGCCCAATGTCTTGCCATCATCGACTAACCCGACCCGCCCTTACACTATCAACACCGTGGATGAGCATTTGGACATGCTGATGGTGTGCCACCATCTTGACCCCAGCATCCCCGAAGATGTCGCCTTCGCCGAATCGCGCATCCGCCGCGAAACCATTGCCGCCGAAGATATACTGCATGATCTGGGCGCGTTTTCGATGATTTCTTCCGATTCGCAAGCGATGGGCAGGGTTGGGGAAGTGATTATGCGCACTTGGCAGACCGCGCATAAAATGAAAATCCAGCGCGGCGGCTTACCGGAAGATGTGGCGGGTAACGATAATTTTCGTATCAAGCGCTATATCGCCAAGTACACCATTAACCCCGCCATCAGCCACGGTATCGCCCATGAAGTCGGCTCGATAGAAGTCGGTAAGCTGGCGGATTTGGTGCTCTGGAATCCGGCATTTTTTGGCGTAAAACCCAGCCTGATTTTAAAAGGCGGCCTGATCGCCGCCGCCGCGATGGGCGATCCCAACGCCTCCATCCCCACCCCGCAACCAGTGCATTATCGGCCTATGTTCGGCAGTTTTGGCGTAACCGCCGCTGCTACCTCGATGATTTTCTTGCCGCAAGCGGCGGTGGCGGGTGGAGTGCCCACCACGTTGGGCTTGCGCAAACGTATTGGCATTGTCAAAAATACGCGTAATATTGGCAAAAAAGACTTAGTGCATAACGCCTACCAGCCTACCATCGAAGTTGACCCGCAAACTTATGCGGTAAGGGCGGATGGGCAATTGCTGACCTGTGAGCCTGTGGCGGTGTTACCGTTCGCCCAGCGGTATTTTTTGTTTTGATATGAATCACTTACCTTACGAAAATTACAACAGAACTTGACAGCCAGCATTGGGCAAAGTTACAGGCTTTGGAAAAATCATTGCAAAAAGAAAGTGCCGAGTTAATTGCCTTGGCGATTGATGAGCTGTTTGTAAAAAAAGTGAGCGTAACAGAAGGGCAGGGCGCTTATCAACTGATGCAGCAATCCGGTTTTATTGGCTGTATGGAAGGTGATGGCACTCTATCGGAAAATTATAAAAGCTACTTGGATTGGGGCGATAAAGTATGATTATCGCCGATACTGGCTTTTCGCTGGCGTTGGGCGATAAAAATGACAAGCATCATCAACAGGCTGATAACTTTGCTAAAACCAGCCGTGAAAGATTGGTTTCGACTTATCCGGTAATGACTGAAGTGTGCCATTTGCTGCTGAAACGGCAAGGTATTGCGGCACAGCTTAAATTTGTCACTATGTATCAACTCGGTGTGATTTTCAAACTTTCCGCTGGAAAAATACCCAGCCTTTCACTAACTTGCTATGCTAAAACTAACCGAACTAGCCCCCACCGACACCCCAGCCGACGACATTTTGACCTTGCCGTTTGAATCACGCCAAAAAAGCCGCTTGCCAGCCTGTACCGATGGCGGTGTAAAAGTCGGCTTGTTTTTACAGCGCGGGCAGTATTTGCGCTCTGGGGTAGTGCTGACGGGTAACGAAAAATTTAGGGTGATGATAAAAGCCGCACCGGAAACCTTGTCGATTGTCCGCACTGACGACACTTTGCTATTTGCGCGGATTTGTTACCATTTGGGCAACCGCCATATCGCCCTGCAAATTATGCCCGGGGAATTGCGGTTTTTGAGCGACCACGTCCTTGATGCGATGGTTGAAGGCTTGGGTGTGGCGGTGATACACGAAAGCCTGCCTTTTGAACCCGAAGCGGGCGCGTATAAGAGCCATGGGCACTGAGCTGGCCTTAGTGCGGTTGTTGCAATTGGTCAGCCCCGGCTTGCCGATTGGTATGTACAGCTATTCGCAAGGCTTGGAGCGGGCGGTGGACGATGGCTGGGTCAGCACTGCCGAAGCCGCCCGCGAGTGGATAGGCGGTATTTTGCATACCAGCATCACGCGGGTTGATGTGCCGATTTTGCTCAGGCTTATCCAGGCTTGGCGGCATGAAGACCCTACACAAGTAAGCCACTGGAGCCAAAGCCTGACCGCTTGGCGTGAAACCGCCGAATTACGCGCCGAGGATCGGCAGACCGGGCAAGCATTGGCCAAGCTATTGGTAACATTGGACGTAGCCGCCGCCGCTGTTTGGCAGCGCCACCCCCAAGCCACGTTGGCGACGGCCTACAGTCTGGCGGCGGTACGTTGGGATATAGACCCGCGCCCTGCCGCCATCGGCTATGTCTGGAGCTGGCTGGAAAACCAAGTCCTGTGTGCGGTCAAGCTGGTGCCGCTAGGGCAAGTCGCCGGGCAGCAATTGTTGCAGGCGTTGGCGGCACAGATACCCGCGCAAGTCGATTGCGCGTCCTTAATAGCCGATGACGACATCGGCGGCAGTGCCTTCGGCTTGGCATTGGCGAGTAGCCGCCATGAAAGCCAATATTCCCGATTATTTCGATCCTGAGAGAGATTATGAACGATAAACCTGTCTTAAGAGTGGGCATAGGCGGCCCGGTCGGTTCTGGCAAAACCGCTTTGGTTGATGCCTTATGCAAACGGATGCGTGACCAATTTGAAATCGCCGTGGTCACTAACGACATTTACACCCGCGAAGATCAACAATTTTTAATCCGTAGCCAAGCCTTGCCGGAAGAGCGTATTTTAGGCGTGGAAACTGGCGGTTGCCCGCATACCGCCATCCGCGAGGATGCCTCAATGAACCTCGCCGCCGTTGACGAGTTGTGCGAGCGCTGGGACAACCTCGACTTTATCATGGTCGAAAGCGGCGGCGACAACCTCAGCGCGACATTCAGCCCGGAACTGGCCGACCTGACCATTTATGTGATTGATGTTTCGGCAGGCGACAAAATACCCCGTAAAGGCGGCCCCGGCATCACCCGCTCGGATTTGTTGGTGATTAATAAAATTGACCTGGCCCCTTATGTCGGCGCATCCTTGGAAGTGATGGACAGGGATGCCAAAAAAATGCGCGGCGAACGCCCGTTTGTGTTCAGTAACTTGAAAACGGGTACGGGGCTGGGGGATATTGAAGCCTTTATCATTAAGGCGGGGATGCTGGAGCTTGGGCATTAAAGCCGTTAACGGGGTTAGTGTTTGCGAAACAGCGCCCGCGCATTGCCTTGTTTGAAATCGGCAAACTTTGCCGCAAACGCTTGCCGGGCCTGATTGCTTATATCGGCTAATATTTGCTGCAAGGCTTCCACCGCCAAACGGGTTGGAGCGGGCAAGCGTGATGACATTTGTTTACGGAATTGTTTAAGGTAAGCGGTATGGACTTGGCAGTCTTGCAGTGTTCCTAATACGTCTTGCAGCCCTTTCAAGGTGTTGAGCAATTCTTTAAGCGCGGGTTTAGGATAAAAGGTTTGAAAAAACTCTATTAAGTAGCGGAGTTTTTTACAAGTTTTCCTTAACTCATGAAAAGTGTCACCGCTACTCAATCCGGTTATCGCATCACCCTCTTGTAAGACCCGCCGACACAATTTCCTAAGATTAAGGTCGGCCAATTGCTTGACCGGGCGATGGGCGTTGGCTTGGGTCACGGGCAAAGGTTTGGCGGCGGGCCGTTGCAGATACTGCTCCCAGTCCGACATGTTCAGGGCATAATGGCTGGAGCGTAATTTTTCGGCCAGTTCTTGATAATTGCGCTGCTGTTTGTGCAACAGAAAATCCCGTAAAGGGTTAAGGTCTTCGCGGATAGCCACTGGCAGCGCTTCTTTATAGCGGTCAAAATTGAGCAGATAAACGTCCACGTCACGGCAAGGGCTGGTGGCTTGTCCTAGCCAAGCAAAAAATGTGGCGTAACGCAGACTAATGCTGTCGGGCAACACGCCTTTAAGCTGGCCTAGACCTGCGCGGGTCTTGCGTACCGCAACGCGAAAATCATGTAAAAATTCGCTGTCAGTGTTATCAAAGATACCGGCCTCATTAGCTCTAATAGTGATAAGCAGTTGGCTGTAGATGGCTTTACAGGCGGCATCGGCGTACATAGTCGGGATCAAAATGTTATCGGGCATTATTTTGTTCCTGTGGTCTTGGGTTTCCCAATACCATTATCATAATAGGTTTTAGGCTATCGGCAACAGATTTTACACGTTTATGCGCTGTTCGGCTTTTTAGGGAATTTTAAGGGTGCCATTCTGGTCTGGGGTTCAGGTTAATCGGACTACTAGACGGGCAGTAGGGTTCTGCTACAAATAAAAGCCGATTTTGCATGATTGCTATTGTTCATGCCAGAGAAACTTGACTAAGCCCTAGTTTATTGCAATCATGGCCCCATCCTTATGGGTGCGGAGCGAATGCCCTCCCGCCACCTTCAAAACCCGCAAGTCCGCTGGCTTGGCGGGTTTTTTATTGCCTCCTGACCGCCCTAGACCGATAATATAGCCATGTCCAAACTCAATCCCCAACAACAAGCCGCTGTTAAGGCCATCGACCATCCGCTGTTAGTGCTGGCGGGGGCGGGTAGTGGCAAGACGCGGGTGATTACCGAAAAAATTGCTTATCTGGTCAAGCAAGGTTTACCGGCGCGGCATATTGCGGCGGTGACGTTCACCAATAAGGCGGCGCGGGAAATGCAAAGCCGGGTGGCGAAGTTGCTGGATGACAAACTCAGCCGAGGGTTGCGGGTGTCCACTTTCCATTCCTTGGGGCTGGATATTCTGCGCAAGGAGCATAAGACGTTGGGCTATAAGGCGGCGATTACCCTGTTTGATGAGCAGGACAAGCACACCTTGTTAAAGACGCTGATTAACCACAGCGTCAAGCAACACGATATCGACCATCTGGACAGTTATAGCCACCATATCGGGCAATGGAAAAACGCGTTTGTCACCCCTGAGCAAGCGGTGGCGGCGGCCACTGCCGAGCACCTGCCTTCGGCGCTGTTATACGTCGATTACACGCGCAGCCTTAAGGCTTATAACGCGGTGGATTTTGATGATTTGATTTTGTTGCCGGTGTTGCTGTTCCAAGCTCATCCGGCGATTTTGGAAAAATGGCAGAACAAAATCCGCTATTTGTTGGTGGACGAGTATCAGGACACCAATATCACCCAATACCAATTGGTTAAGCTGTTGGCGGGCAAGTTGGGCAAGTTTACCGTGGTCGGCGATGACGACCAGTCGATTTATGCTTGGCGCGGGGCGCAACCGGAAAACTTGGCGCAATTGCAAAAAGATTTTAGCCGCTTGCAGGTGATTAAGCTGGAGCAGAATTATCGCTCGACCGGACGCATCCTGAAAGTCGCCAACCAGCTGATCGCCAATAATCCCCATGCGTTTGAGAAGAAACTTTGGAGCGAGTTGGGGTATGGCGACCCGTTGCGGGTATTAAGCCACAAAGATGAAATCACGGAGGCTCAGCAAATCGTCTCGGAAATCATCCACCACAAATTCAGGACGGGCAGCCGTTATCAGGATTATGCGATTTTGTACCGTGGCAACCATCAGTCGCGGCTGTTTGAAAAAGGTTTCCGTGAGAACAATATCCCCTATTTCATCAGCGGCAGCACTTCGTTTTTTGCCTATGCGGAAATCAAGGATGTATTGAGCTATCTGCGCTTGTTCGTCAACCACGATGATGATGCCGCATTTTTACGCATCATCAACACGCCGCGCCGCGAGATTGGCCCGACCACACTGGAAAAGCTCGGTGCTTATGCCAATGATCGGCACATCAGCCTGTTTGCCGCCAGCACCGAACTGGGGTTGACCCAGAAACTGTCGGAAAAGTCGCGGCTACGTTTAGGCAAATTTCATGAGTGGGTGCTTGATACCGCTGAACGTATCGAGCGCGAGGACACTTTTGAGGTCATTGAAAAGATGATTGACCAACTCGGTTACGCCCAATGGTTGCGTGAAAACAGCAAAACTAAAGAGTCCGCCGAGCGCAAGCTAAAGAATGTTGCCGAGCTGATTGACTGGCTGAAACGCATCGCCGACAAAAACAGCGGCCCATCGTCATCGTTGGCGGAAATCGTCTCTAAAATCATGTTGATGGATATTATGGAGCGCAATCAGGAAGAGGAAGCCAACGACCAAGTAAGCTTAATGACGCTACACGCTGCTAAGGGTTTGGAGTTCCCGCATGTGTTCCTGATCGGTATGGAAGAAAATATCTTGCCGCATCAAAACAGCATAGAAACGGGGGCGATAGAAGAAGAGCGCCGTTTGGCCTACGTTGGCATCACCCGCGCCCAGCGTACCTTAACGTTTAGCTATTGCACCCACCGCAAACGCTATGGGGAAATCAGCGAATGCGAACCGAGCCGCTTTTTAAACGAATTGCCGACCGATGATTTGGAATGGATCAATAAAAAACAATTGCCCGCCGAGGTGCGGAAAGAACGCGGTAAGGCCAGTATCGCCAGCCTTAAAACAATGTTATCGCAAATGTAAAGTAGTTAGGGTATAATAATCGGCTTCGCGCCCGTAGCTCAGCTGGATAGAGCGCAGCCCTCCGGAGGCTGAGGTCAGAGGTTCGAATCCTCTCGGGCGCGCCATCTTTGTTCATCCCCCCAAGGTGGCTTATCACCTAAGCCGACTAGCGTTATTGCTGTACCTAGCCTATCCTCTGCTTTACCAATGCTGTTTTGCCCTATTCCAGCGATACAAAGCGGCGGCAAAAACATTATAAAACCAACGCCCACAGGGGCGGATAATCGGCAAACCCAACACCGCCGCCAACCAGCGTTCTTTTGGCGAATTGCGCCATAATTCCAAAAACGCCTCAAACCCCACCCGCACCTTGCCATCAGCATCGACCAGATGCAAACGCTCACGCACAAACTCAAGTTCAGAACCGATTTCCGTGACTAAAGCGTTATCAGCATGGACATCTTTCCACTCAATGGCACACGCCTCCATCTTCCCCTTCTGCGCCTCTATCCCCGCCTTACAGACCGGACAAGCGGAGTTGTAATAAACTGCAACTGGCTTTTTAGTATCGTTCATGACAGCTCCTTAAATACACTTCTGTTTCCAGAATACCGTGCAATAAACCAACCTTACCCAATAGAGGCGGACGATCTCAATAGCACTTATTGCTTCTCAAGCAATCAAAAATATCTTTTATGTCAATATAGATAAAATAGAATACTGGTTCTTTATAAAGCAAAAACTCATCATAGCGTATCCTCGTTTTATCACAGGTTTTACTACAATTTGTTTCATCTAGGGTTATACAATACTTTACAACGGCTTCTACCTTACCTTCTTTTTTATAAATGTCATCAACTATAAAATCATAAAAATAAGGGAAAAATTCGGGAAAATTAGATTTCTTAAAATCTAAATCGGAAATACACGCTTGTTCTTGAATGGGTTTGTAATGACTGATATTTTTAGCTTTAAAAAACTCTTTCACTCTAGGCAATATCAAAAGCTGATTAATTCTCTCATGGTTTTTGATCCCTAAATAAGCGACAAAATCGCTTTTAGCACCATCTTTTTCTTCAAGCATGATTTAAATATATTTCTTGTATTTTGGCAAAGTTTGCTTGAAAAACATCTATATTACTTTCAAAAATGCGGTGATAAAGTGTTTTTTTATCTATATAACTACCAATATCTCCATCAGATGGATAAAAACAGGGGATAACAAATTGGTTTCCTATAAATCCTGGCTTATTTTTTTGCAAAATAACCTCATAGCAAAGCTGTTTTGACACATCTTGTTCTATTTTTTTACTTGACTTTAAAAAAGACGAGCTATCCATGTATTTCCAATCTAGCAAAGTATATACTGAGCACCGTTCAGATCCTGTTTTATGCTTCTCTTCTATACATTTTTTTTGTTTTTCAAATTCCAATTCTGGATAGTTTTTAAAGATATTATCCCTCTTCGCAGTTGCACCACGAATTTTCCCATTAGTCATAGCTTGCTTTAAGTTAGAGCAAAAGCCATTGTAAGCATCTTTTTTTGATTTATCATGTAAATGAACATCAAAATCTAATCTTCCACTACTTTTATATTGATTTTTAATATCTATTTTTATTGCTTCGTCAAATATTTTCTTAGTTTCACCGTAAAAATGAATACAATCAGGACGCATCCATCTTTTATTGTTTCTGAATTCAACAAAAAATGGGTTATCAAAATCAATTTGTCTAAAAATAGAATGTCCTGTTGACCAATCGTTAGCTACTCGCTTACCATTGAACATAATATTCGTGTCAGCATAAATGACATCAAAAGCAGAAAATGCG
>JACXTQ010000354.1 GCA_016919605.1 Methylovulum sp. | reverse complement strand
TATAAACCTAATTGGATCGCCCCTCACATAAGGGCAAAACCCACAATGGCTTTTGCAAACTCCCTTTTCATCAATGGACGAAAGCACTGCAATTTTGGTATAGTTGTTGCGTTTTCCGTATATTTGTACACGTCTGTGTAATTTTTGTCCTATTACTCTCTGGAGAAATTAAATGCCAATTAAAGTTGCTATCAATGGTTATGGTCGTATTGGACGTAATATCGTCCGTGCCTTATACGAAGCGGGCCGTACTGATGAAATCCAAATCGTTGCCATCAATGACTTAGGCGATGCCAATACCAATGCGCATTTGACCCAATATGATTCCGTACATGGCAAATTTCCTTTCAATGTCAGCGTTGATGGCGAATTCATGGTTATCAACGGCGATAAAATCAAAGTGTTCTCCGAGCGCGACCCTTCCAAACTGCCTTGGGGCGATTTGGATATTGATGTCGTCCATGAGTGTACCGGCCTGTTCACCAGCAAAGCTAAAGCTTCAGCCCACATTACGGCAGGCGCAAAAAAAGTCATTATCTCAGCACCTGGCGGTGACGACGTTGATGCCACCATCGTTTACGGTGTTAACCACAACACGCTGAAAGCTACCGACACCGTCATTTCTAACGCTTCTTGCACCACCAACTGCTTGGCGCCTTTGGTCAAACCTTTGCATGATGCCATCGGCGTTGTCCACGGTTTAATGACCACCATCCATTCTTACACTAACGACCAAGTGTTGACGGACGTTTACCACAGCGACTTGCGCCGCGCGCGTTCCGCCACCCAATCCATGATCCCTACCAAAACCGGTGCGGCGGCGGCGGTTGGCTTGGTGTTGCCCGAATTGGCCGGCAAGCTTGATGGTTTCGCCATGCGCGTACCGACCATCAACGTTTCTGTTGTTGATTTGACTTTCACTGCGGCAAGAAACACTAGCAAAGCGGAAATTGATGAAGTGCTGAAAGCCGCATCAGTCGGTTCTTTAAAAGGCATTTTGGAAATCAACGAAAAACCATTGGTTTCCACTGACTTTAACCATAATCCAGCCTCTTCTATCTACGAAGCGCCTTTAACTAAAGTGTTGGATGGCAATTTTGTCAAAGTCCTGTCTTGGTATGACAACGAATGGGGTTTTTCAAACCGTATGCTTGATACTTCTATCGCCTTAGTCAACGCGGGATAACACTAATGTTAAGAAGAACCAAAATTCTAGCCACACTAGGGCCTGCGACCGATAAGCCAGGTGTGCTTGAGGAGTTGTTTGCGGCGGGTATTGATGTCGTGCGCTTAAACTTCTCACATGGTTCTGCTGAAGACCATATCGCCAGAGCCGAAGCGGTGCGGGCCATGACCCAAAAAACGGGTCGTCGCGTTGGTATCCTTGCTGATTTGCAAGGCCCTAAAATCCGTATCGCCCGCTTTAAGGACACAAAAGTGTTTTTAACGGAAGGTCAGGATTTTGCCCTTGACATTAACTTTGATCCGCTTGCCGGTGACAACACCCAAGTCGGGATCACTTACGAGCCTTTGGCTTTAGAAGTGCGCCCAGGTAGCCGTTTGTTGCTTGATGATGGCCGTATTGTCCTAGATGTTGTCGATGTTGTCGACATGCGCGTCAACTGTACGGTTGCCGTAGGTGGTGACTTGTCCAATAACAAAGGCATCAATTTGTTGGGTGGCGGCCTGTCGGCAGCGGCTTTGACGGATAAGGACAAGGAAGACATTAAAACGGTGGCAAAAATCAAATGCGATTATGTTGCCGTGTCTTTCCCCCGTTGTGCCGAAGACCTGAATGAAGCCCGCCGCTTACTGGAAGCCGAAGGTTGTTATGCAGGTATCGTTTCTAAAGTTGAACGGGCGGAAGCGATTGTCCAACCGGCAATGGATGAAATCATTTTGGCATCTGATGCCGTGATGGTGGCGCGTGGTGATTTGGGTGTGGAAATTGGTGATGCCAATCTTCCAGCCATCCAAAAGCAACTGATCCAACGCACCCGTGAGCTAAACCGCGTGGCGATCACTGCAACACAAATGATGGAATCTATGATTGAAAATCCGATTCCTACCCGTGCTGAAGTGTTTGACGTTGCCAACGCAGTGTACGATGGCACCGACGTGATTATGTTGTCGGCAGAAACGGCTTCCGGTAAACACCCAGTCAAAGCGGTTGAAGCCATGAACCGGATTTGTGTCGAAGCTGAAAAACAGCCTATCGTCCGCCAATCCGATCATCGGATGAGCATCCAATTTGAGCGTGATGACGAAGCTATTGCCATGTCCGCCATGTACATGGCTAACCATACCAAAATCAAAGGTATCGTTGCTTTGACAGAATCTGGCTCCACGCCCTTATGGATGTCCAGAATCAGTTCGGCAATCCCTATCTTTGCTTTTAGCGGCATCGAAGAAACCCTAGGTAAAGCCACTCTATTGCGTGGTGTATTCCCTATTTACTTCAAACTGGAAGAAACCCAAGACCATGCAGAAGTCAACCGTAGCATAGTCAAAGAACTGAGAAAATGGAATATCGCTAAAGACGGCGATAAATTCATTATCACTAAAGGTGATTTGACCGGTGTTAAAGGTGGTACTAACGCATTGAAAGTCATTGTAGTGGGTCAAGGCTTAACGCCTTAGAAGCATCACCCTGCACCCAACGCTGTCATGTTGGGTGCAGGTTCCCCCTAACCCACCTATTTACTATTGCCTGCTTTGCACCAGCAGCATAGTCCTTTAGCATCCCATCAAAAATCCTGCCAAAAATATTTTCGCCTTTTCAATTTCCCAATTAATATTCCAGTAACACGGATTAGTCATAATCATAGGGCTTTATGGTAAAGCATCCACCACTGACTGTTGAGGAAATCATCATGACCAAAAAAATCCTGGCCTTTTTACTGCCTTTATTGATCGCCGCCCCTGCCGCCCAAGCAAGCGTTGACCTGATTGCTATAGGCACTATTGATGGCAACTACCAAGACCTTTCACCAAGAACCGCCGGTGCGCTTGAAAATGGCGTGGCTGGCAACTTATTTGGTGGCATCGGTTCCGGTTTGGCTTATGCAGGCGGCAACACCTTTATCGGCCTGCCTGACCGTGGCCCCAACGCCGTAGCTTATAACCCAGCTGTTGACGACACCACTTCTTACATCAACCGTTTCCAAACGCTTAATCTGGCGTTGGCGGTCAATCCTAACTATAATTCTGGAATTATCGGCTCACTGCCTTATATCCTATCTCCAGAACTGACCGCCACCACGTTACTGTCCAGCGGCCAACCACGCATTTATGGCACAGGTGGCGCACCTGCCCTGAACACTGCCAGCAGCTATTATTACACAGGCCGTTCTGACAACTTTGGCCCGCGCATATCCACTAGCCCAAGCCATGCCCGTCTTGATCCAGAAGGTATCCGCGTGTCAAACGATGGTGCCAGCGTCTTTATCACTGACGAATACGGCCCTTATGTTTATCAATTTCATCGCAATAGCGGACGCATTATCAAGTCTTTCAAATTACCTGACTACTATGCTGTCGCTAATTTAAGTGCCATGGGCGAAACAGAAATATCCGGCAATACGGTCGGCAGAATCGCTAACAAAGGTATGGAAGCCTTGGCGATTTCACCTGATGGCAGCACGTTGATCGGGATGATGCAACAAAACCTGACCCAAGACACCAAAAAATATTTGCGTATCATCACCATTGACATTGCCACTGGTGCTACCCACGAATATGCTTATAAATTGACTGACGGCTCCAGCGTCAGTGATATTCTGGCCATCAACAACCATGAATTTCTGGTTGATGAGCGTGACGGCAGCGGTTTAGGCAACGGCGATGCCGCCGTGGTGAAAAAACTTTATAAAATAGACTTGGCAGGCGTCACTGAAATCACCGGCTCTGCCGCCATTACTTCCGCTGCCCCGGT
Source organism: Methylovulum sp. (assembly GCA_016919605.1). Classification (GTDB taxonomy): domain Bacteria; phylum Pseudomonadota; class Gammaproteobacteria; order Methylococcales; family Methylomonadaceae; genus Methylovulum. The sequence continues at coordinate 14,794 of JACXTQ010000354.1, read as the reverse complement.
AGTCAGCAAAACCTTGTTCTTAGATGTCCTTGCGGCTTTGAACGCTAACGGCATCGCTTCGACACAAATTCCCGCCAAGATTGAAGGCGTTGCTTTCGGCCCTGATTTGGTGGTGGGTGGCGTGACTAAACACACCCTGTTTATCGCCAATGACAATGACTTCTTGCCCAGCGTTGGCGGCATTGCCAACCCGAACAAATTCTTCGTGTTTACCATTGACCAAGCCGATCTGCCTACTTATGTACCACAAAGCATTAAGCCCAACGCGCTTGACAAATCAGACCGTGGTTAATTGACTGGCTAAAACAAAGATATAAAAAAGGCCGCATAATGCGGCCTTTTTTTATGCCCCCCCCCAAAACCTCAGGGTTAAGCAAATTTACGTCCACGTCTGGCAAAAAAAGCCAAGGCCGCCCCAAACAACCACAGGGAAGCAGGTTCAGGTACGCTGGAACCACTGGCAATAGTTCCGTTAAACAAGTAGTTATGGAATTCAATATTGCCGTTAAAGGACTTGGCAATCAACTGCCCGTATAACTGCCCATAACCACCCGCCACCGCTGCCCAAGGCGCTAAAATGGAACCCATCGGGTTTTTGCTGCCTGTCAGGGTTAATGCTGTCGAATTGTAGAAATTATAGATAACATGGGTCGGATCAACGCCCGTCAACGTCACTTGACCGTTTTGGAAAAATTCGCCCGTACCCGAAACGTTAATAAGGACGGTCGCATTACTGGGCGCATTGATGTTGATGCTATTGCTGTTGGTCAAGTCACTACCATTCAACGAAAACACGTTCAAGCCCACATTGGTGCCGCTTAAATTCAGTGTACCAAAAGAACTGCTGGTAGTGCCGGTTGTTGCCAAAGTGCTCCAAGCGGTTGATAAACTTTGGTATTGACTTTGTGCGCTAGAAAAGTTGACCAAACTTTGCACAAAGGTACCGCCCGTGGCGGTAAAGCTAGTCAAGTTAGTGCCGTTGGCATAAATGGCCCCATTTTGCCCATTACCGACACCGCCATTAGTGGCAGTGACCGTCCCACCTGCCACTAATCTGGCCGGATTTGGCGATTGTGACGTGTTGCCGGCAATGCTGGAGGCCACCGAATAATTGCTGACATTCACATTACCACCCGCCGCCAAATTGCCTTCGGTATCAGAGTTGGAGCTGGTAAAGTTATTGAAAACAAATACATTGTAATTAGCGGCAGCACCGACCAGCCCGGCGTGGGCTGGGGCGACCGCCACCAATAACAAAATCGTGGTTAGGGTGCTTGAGATACGCATAGTGTGGGCCTTGGTCGGATAAAGGGGACGGCAGTACACTATCGATCAGATTCTGCCTATATCGAAGTTATTATACAGCCTGAATTGTCAAACTGAAATAACTGGAAATGTGAATTTTATCACATAAAAAACGGCCAGACTCTGTTTATTTACCACTCTTAAGTCATTTATTTAACACAACATCGCACAAAGCGGGTAATGGCGGCGGAGGAGTCGGTTTACCCTTAGCTGGCTTTTTGGCTTCTGCCGAAAACCACCAAGCCAAGCCGGCATCACAACCATCACCGGAGGGCAATGGCTCTTGCGCCACACAGTGGCGGTTGCCGATAGGACATTTCAAGCGTACATGAAAATGGTCGTCATGTTTCCACCACGGGCGGATTTTTTTCAGCCAGGGGCTACCCGCCTGCTGGCGGCAGAGTTCGCGCTTGACACTGGGATTGACAAAAATCCTATCCACTTCGGGCATAGTGGCGGCGATCTCCAGCACTTTGGTGTTGGCTTGTGTCCATTGGGCAGGATTGATGCCATCACCATGGGCGGCCAATACCGAGGCGGCACTCCACGTCTCGCGCTCGCTGGCCGTCAGGCTGCGCTGGGTCGCTTGTGCTGATAACATAAACCAAATATCCACATCCAGGCCAGTTTGGTGGCTACGATGGCCGCTTAAAGTCGGCCCGCCCCGCACTTGCCCCAAATCACCTATCAGCAACACACCTAAGCCTTGAGATACCGTGTTTTGCCCTAATTTTTCGATAAATTGCTTCAAATCAGGATGTCCATAGACGCGGTTCCTGGACAAACGCATCACCTGATAACCTAAACCCTCTTTAGGCAAGCTCACTGCCCCACTCAAACAGCCGCCATTATAAGTGCCGATACTCTGTGCGGTGTCGCCGATATAAGCAGGTTGCGAAACCTGTGACCAAGAATTGGCATGGCCTTGGACAGACCATAATAAGGCGATAACGCCCCAGAATTTACTATTGAACACGTACATCACCTGATAACAACAAACCCCAAAAACTGCCTATTTTACCCTAAGGCACACCTGCCCTAGGCCGAAACAGACCCTGATACCTCATCTCATTTACAATAAAATCTGCGCCTGCAAGCGTTTAATCTCATCCCTGATTTTGGCGGCTTGTTCAAATTCCAAATTTTTGGCGTGCTGGTACATGGATTCTTCCAATTGCTTAAGCTTTTTGCTTAATTGCTTAGGGGTCATGACTTGATAATCGGCACTCAAATCAGCCACCTTACCCATCATTTTGCTAGACAAGCCCGAACCTGGAATAGCCACTTGCAATATATCCGTAATCGATTTCAGGATAGTTGCTGGCGTTATACCATGAGCAAGATTAAACACATGCTGCTTTTCGCGGCGGCGCTCGGTTTCTTCTATGGCTTTGGCCATAGAGGTGGTGATCTTGTCACCGTATAAAATCGCCTTGCCGTTGACATTACGGGCGGCACGGCCTATGGTTTGCACCAAGGACACCACCGAGCGTAGGAAACCCTCCTTATCGGCATCGAGTATCGCCACCAGCGACACTTCAGGAATATCCAAGCCCTCACGCAACAGGTTGATACCGACCAGCACGTCAAACTGCCCCAAGCGCAAATCGCGGATAATCTCGACCCGCTCCACCGTGTCAATATCTGAATGCAGATAACGTACCTTGACACCATGCTCGGTCAAGTATTCGGTCAAGTCTTCGGACATGCGTTTGGTCAGGGTTGTCACCAGCACCCGCTCTTTTAAGGCGGCTCGCTTATTGATCTCCGAGAGCAAGTCATCGACTTGGGTAATGGCGGGACGCACTTCAACAACGGGGTCGAGCAATCCGGTCGGCCTGACCACCTGCTCGACAAACACGCCGGAATGCTCCCGTTCATAAACCCCAGGGGTGGCGGACACATAAATGCGCTGCGGCGTTTTTTGCTCGAACTCGGCGAACATCAGCGGGCGGTTGTCCAATGCTGAGGGCAGACGGAAGCCGTATTCGACCAACGTTTCCTTACGTGAACGGTCGCCTTTATACATCGCGCCGATTTGCGGCACGGTGACATGGCTCTCATCAATAATGACAATAGCGTTGTCGGGCAAATAATCGAACATAGTCGGTGGTGGCTCACCTGCGGCACTGCCGGACAAATAGCGCGAATAGTTTTCTATCCCTGAGCAATAACCGACTTCCAAAATCATTTCAATATCAAATAGGGTGCGCTGCTCCAAGCGTTGTGCTTCCACCAACTTATGAGCGGTTTCCAGTTGCTGTACCCGCTCTTTCAGCTCCAACTTGATCGCTTCAACGGCGGCCAACAATTGTTCGCGGGGGGTCACATAATGGTTTTTCGGGTAGACCGTGTAACGGGCGATACGGCTTAACACCTCGCCCGTCAACGGGTCAAACAAGGACAGGCGTTCGACTTCGTTGTCGAACAGCTCGACACGCAAAGCTTGGTTATCGGATTCGGCAGGAAAAATGTCAATCACTTCGCCGCGCACACGGTAAGTCGCCCGTCGCAACTCGACATCATTGCGGGTATACTGCATTTCGGCCAAACGGCGCAATAAAGTGCGCTGGTCAAGCAAATCACCTTTGACCAAATGCAAGACCATCTGGAAATACGATTCTGGCTCACCCAAGCCATAAATCGCCGATACCGTCGCCACCACAATGGTGTCGGTGCGCTCTAATAGAGCCTTAGTTGCCGACAGGCGCATCTGTTCGATATGCTCATTCAGCGAGGCATCTTTGTCGATAAACGTATCGGAAGCAGGTACATAAGCTTCCGGTTGGTAGTAGTCATAATAGGAAACAAAATACTCGACGCTATTTTCGGGAAAAAATTCCTTCATTTCCCCGTACAACTGCGCCGCCAGCGTTTTGTTGGGCGCCATAATCATCGCCGGACGCTGCACTTGGTTAATGACATTGGCGATAGTGAAGGTTTTGCCGGAACCTGTCACCCCCAGCAGGGTTTGGTGGACTTCGCCATCAGCCAAGCCTTCGGCCAATCGCTTGATTGCGGCAGGCTGATCGCCTGCGGGTTGGAAACGGCTATGGATTTTAAAGGGTTTTTGCACGGGATTTAACACAGTGGTTGAAGTTGCCCGACCAGATGGGCTTTGTACGGCTTAACGACGTGGCAGAGAATTATCACCAACCGCCATCATCGTCGTCGTAAGGTTGCGGTTTAATCTGGGCAGGCAATTTTGAGGTTTTGGCCGACCGCAATAATAACAGGGCACTGCCTAATACGAACAACAAGGCCACGATAAACAGGACAATCCACATAAGCCCTCCGATGGGAAAGTTTGCTACGGGGCGGGGCTTTGGATCATTTGTCCAAAGCTCCGACAAAATCTAACTGCCGCCATGCCTCATACAAGACTATCGCCACGGTGTTGGACAAATTTAGGCTACGGCTGGCCGCTTGCATAGGTAAGTACAAGCAGTGGCTATCGCCACAAGCCGCTAGCACCTCGGTGGGTAAGCCACGCGTTTCAGGGCCAAACACCAAGGCATCATCGATTTGAAAAGCGACATCGCAAACCCGCCGCCGACCTTTGGTGGTCAGCGCGAACACGCGCGGCGGTTTGACCGTCTCCAAAAAATCGTCCAGCGACTCATGGACTTTAACTGTGACCCATTCGTGGTAATCCAGCCCTGCCCTACGCAGCTTTTTATCATCCAACACAAAACCCAACGGCTTGATTAAATGTAAAGCCGCCCCCGCATTGGCGCATAAACGGATGATGTTGCCAGTATTGGCAGGAATTTCCGGTTCGTATAAAACAATATGGAACATGTTTAGCCGTGCTTAATCGGTACAGGGGTCAACTTCCAAATATCTTGGTTATATTCGTTAATAGTGCGGTCGGTGGAAAACTTACCGCTACCGGCACAATTCAAGATGCTCATTTTTGTCCAGCGGTCTTGATCTTTATAGGCGCGTTCGACCCGTTTTTGGGCATCAATAAAACTACGGAAATCAGCAATGGTCATCCAGGGGTCTTGCGGACTTTTCAAAGATGCAATCACGGCATCAAACATACCAGGCTCAAACTGGTTAAAATGCCCACATTCCAGCAACATCATCACCCGTTGCAAATCTTCGTCCTGTTGGATAATCGACACGGGGTCATAGTGATGGCGCAACTCCTCAACCTGCTCTTCGGTCAAGCCGAACAGAAAGAAATTATCATCACCGACTTCTTCACGAATCTCGATATTCGCGCCATCCAAAGTACCAATAGTCAATGCTCCGTTCATCATAAACTTCATATTGCCGGTCCCGGACGCTTCCTTACCCGCCGTGGAAATTTGTTCCGACAAATCCGCTCCTGGACAGATTTTTTCCATCGCCGAAACCCGATAATTAGGCAAGAATACCAGCTTCAATTTATTGCCGATTTCCGGGTCGTGGTTAATGACGGCGGAGACATTATTAATCAGCTTGATGGTTTTTTTCGCCATGAAATAACCCGGTGCCGCCTTGCCGCCTATCAATACGCAACGGTTAGTCCAATTGGCGGTGTCACCGCGCTTGATGCGGTCATACAAATGGATGACATGCAGGACATTGAGCAATTGGCGCTTGTATTCATGGATACGCTTGACTTGGACATCAAACAAAGCGTTTACGCTCAAATCCACGTCCAATTCTTGTTTTTTAAAATCAATTAGCCGCTGTTTGGCACTTTGCTGGACGCTATGCCAGCGTTTGCGGAATTTTTTGTCTTCGGCAAACGGTTTGAGTTTTTGCAATAAGGATAAATCCGTCACCCAGCCATCACCGATGGTTTCGGTCAACAAATCGGACAACTCAGGATTGCACGCCGCCAACCAACGTCTGGGTGTGACCCCGTTGGTTTTATTATTGAATTTTTGCGGCCACAATTCATAGAAATCACGGAACAGCCCTTGTTGCAACAATTTTGAATGCAGCTCGGCCACACCATTGACGGAATAACTGCCCACTATCGCCAAATACGCCATCCTGACATGTTGCTCGTTGCCTTCTTCAATCAAGGACATGCGTCTTAAGCGCTCATTATCGCTGGGCCAATGTGCGGACACTTCAGCAAGAAAATGCGCATTAATCTCAAAAATAATTTCTATCAACCTAGGTAGCAACTGTTTGAACAGGTTGACTGACCAGCGCTCCAGAGCTTCCGGCAATAACGTATGGTTGGTGTAAGCCATGGTGTTGCGGGTGATTTTCCATGCCTCATCCCAAGACAGGCCGTGCACATCCATCAATAAGCGCATCAGTTCGGCAACGGCGATACTAGGATGGGTGTCATTTAATTGGAAACAATTTTTCTCGGCAAAGTTGGCAAAATCATGCCCCTGCCGATGTCCGCGCCCGTGGCCGTGGTCATGAATCCAACCGGCAATCACATCCTGCAAACTAGCGGAAGCCAACAAATATTGCTGGCGCAGGCGTAAAGCTTTGCCATTTTCGTTGGCATCGTTGGGATACAACACCATGGTGATATTTTCGGCGGTATTTTTGGCGGCCACCGACTCGGCATAATCACCGGCATTAAATTCCTGTAAATCAAATTCTTCCGTAGCGGCGGCCTTCCACAAACGCAAGGTGTTGACCGTGCCATTTTTATAACCCGGCACGGGCGTGTCGTAAGGGATCGCCAAAATGTCATGGGTATCCAACCAACAGACACGGGTGTGACCATTTTCATCGGTATGCTTTTCGGTATGGCCGCCAAATTTGATCCGGTAAGAAAATTCGGAACGCTCAATTTCCCAGATATTGCCATAACGTAACCAGTGGTCAGGTTTCTCAACTTGCTCACCATTGGCGATAGTTTGTGTAAACATGCCATATTCATAACGCAAGCCGTAACCGGTTACAGGCAATTGCAACGTTGCGCAACTGTCAATAAAACACGCCGCCAGGCGACCCAAACCGCCATTGCCCAAACCGGCATCCGGCTCACTTTCCACCAGCTCTTCCAATTCCAAGCCCAAATCATACATGGCTTTTTGTACGGCATCAGTAATACCTAAGTTAAGCATAGCATTGCTTAAGGTGCGCCCCATCAAAAATTCCATCGACAGATAATAGGCACGGCGGCAATCCTGCTCACGATAGGCATTGTAAGTGTTTTTCCAACGCTCAATCAGGCGGTCACTGACGGTCAGAGATAAAGCTTCATAAGCATAATGCGGCGACCGGCAGTTCTGGTCACGTCCTAAGCGATGGCTGTAATTACGTTTAAAATCAGCAATAATGTCTTCAGTGCCCGAACCTAAGTGGGGCAGCAAGGTAATATTTGCTTTAGGTTGGCTTTTTTTGAATGTTTTAGTTGGCATGATTCACTCGTGAGCAGTTGGCATGGAAGGGTTCATTGGCCATTTTACCAAGATACACAAAAATATTCTGTTTTATAATTGCTTGAACTTGCCCGACATCTAAGTAGATAATACTGGTGTTTACCCATAACTACCCGCCATTTATCAAAATTTCAATCCAATCCCTTAATATTAAAGGCCAGAACTATGTCAACAGTAACAGGTGATCAATTCAACAATATACTCAACGGCACGTCTGGCGATGACCAGCTATTCGGCTTGGCGGGTAATGACGTGCTGACAAGCAATGACGGCAACGACTATCTTGATGGCGGTGATGGCAATGACACGCTAAACAGCGGTAATGGCAATGACACGCTAGTGGGCGGCAATGGCAATGACCTGCTGGACGGCGGTAACGGCAATGATTTTTACACGGGCGGAGCTGGCTATGACACCTTTATCATGACTATTGATAACGCGGCGGCAAGCAATGAAATATCTGATTTTGAGCGCGGCGTAGACCGTATTGACCTTTCTAAATTGGGTATTGCCGATTTTGCGACCCTACAAACTCTTTTAGGACAAGACAACAATAATAACGCTGGATTTAGCTTTTACCGCAATGACGGTGCGCAATCCATGCTCTTATTAGGTATCAATCAAGATGATTTGATCCCCACTAATTTCATTTTCTCAAGCACATTCAGCAACGATACCATAGTGGGTAGCAACTTAAAGGATGATTTGTTTGGTGGCCTGGGCAATGATGTAGTGTCCGGTGGTCTCGGCAATGATCGCCTGTTCGGTGAAGGCGGCGATGATATTTTATACGGCAATACTGCCAGTAACATTAATGGCAACGCTGATGGCCAAGATTTCTTGTACGGCGGTGCTGGCAACGACCAACTGTTTGGCGGCAGTGACACTGACCAGTTGTTTGGTGGTGACGGTAATGACAAACTGGACGGCAGCGCAGGCAATGATTTCATGACGGGGGGGGCTGGCTATGATACCTTTATCCTACGCTCTGAAAACGGCCCGCAAAATGACAGCATCCTTGATTTTGATGTCAGCCAAGACAAAATCGATGTGACCGCTTTAGGCATCAGCGATTTTGACACCATTAAGGCTTTGAGCGGATCTTCCTCACAGGCAGATTACGCTATTATCTATAATATTCATGGTTACGAAAATTTACTATTTTTTAAACACGTCCTTCCAGGTAGCCTGACCGCCAGCAATATCATTTTTGCCACCACTAGCGTTAATCAAACCTTTACGGGTGACATCCAAAATAATGACCTGTTTGGTGCCTTAGGCAATGATACGTTGTCAGGAGGAGCAGGCCGCGACCGCCTGTTCGGCGAACAAGGCAATGATTTGCTTTACGGTTATCTCAGCACCGACGCTAACGGCAGTGGTGACGATAGGGACAGCCTTTATGGCGGGGCGGGCAACGACCAATTGTTTGGCGGTGGTGGCGATGACACTTTAAGCGGGGGCAGTGGCGATGACATTCTTAGCGGGGGCGTAGGTGGAGATACCTTCGAGGGTGGTAGCGGCAACGACACGGCCAGCTATCTCAATTCGGCAAGTGCCGTGACTATCCGTCTTTGGAACAACACTACATGGGGTGGTGATGCCCTAAACGATCATTTAAGCAATATCGAAAACATCACCGGCAGCAAAGCGGGCAATGACACCTTGGTCGGCAATGCCCTAAACAATGTGCTGGACGGCTCCATCGGTGCCGATTACATGAATGGGCGCGAAGGCAACGACACTTATTTTATCGATAACGGCGGCGATGTCATCAGTGATTATTCAGGTATCGACACGGTCAACAGCAGTATCTCTTATACGTTAGCAGCCACGCTGGAAAACCTCGCTTTATTGGGTACAGGCGGCTTGAGTGGTACTGGCAACGCCCTGAACAACAGCCTTTCCGGCAATGGTGGCAACAACACTCTCAACGGCCTGGACGGCGTTGACACCGTCTCTTACGCCAACGCCAGTGCGGGCGTGACCGTCAATTTAGCTAACAGCGCGGCACAAAACACCCTCGGCGCAGGTACGGACACCTTGTTGAATTTTGAAAACCTGACGGGCAGCGGTTTTAATGATGTGCTAATTGGCAATGCGGGCAACAACACCTTAACGGGTGGTGCGGGCGTAGACAGACTAACAGGCGGGACTGGTGCCGACAGCTTTATGTTTACCAGCGCCTTAGGGGTCGATACGGTGACTGACTTTGCCTCAGGCAGCGATAAACTGCTGTTCAGCCAAGCGGGTATCCGTATCGGTGACGGTGATACCCTACTGGAAGGTGGAGTGGTTAGGGCTTTTGGTACAGGCGGTTTTGCCAATAGCGCGGAGGGGGTGATTATGCAGCAAAATATCGGCGGCACTATCACCACCAGTTCGGCGGCCACCGCCATCGGCTCGGCCACCGCCGCTTATGCACTGGGCAAAACCGTGCTGTTTGCCGTCGATAACGGCACGGCAACCGGCTTGTTTTTGTTCACCGCCGCCAATACCGATGCGCTGGTAAGTTTTAGCGAACTGACTCAACTGGCCATTATCGGCAATACCGCCAACACGGCGTTGACGGATTATGGGTTTGCCGCCTAATACTAGGCAAACCACGCAAGGCGGGGCAACCGCCACGCCTTGCGTGGCTATCAACGCCTTAAGCGGTTTTTTGCTGACCCCTAGTGTGCGCCAAAACCCCACCGGCTTTAACCACCGCCAAACCGATCAGCGCGTAAGCTAAGGCCGCACCGGAATAAGCGGGGAAATACTTGGCAACCGACACACTATAATCAACAACCGACACATCCGCATAACGGCCTGACAACAAAAAGAAGCTGCCGTTAGAAATGACAAACGCAGTTGAAGCCGCCACCGCCGCCAAACCGACAAATAAAGCCAGGCCGCTTTTGCCTGCCGCCGCCGACATCCGAAAGAAACGCCCGGCCAACCACATCACTGCATAGGTGGGTATCAAGAAAACATAGGCGGGCGACATGCACCAATCGCTGACGTTAAATTGGTTGATCGCCAGATAATCCAGCAAGCCCGCCGCCACCAACAAACCCGCCAGCCAAGTGCGGTTACTGACATATAAGCCCGCCAAAAAGAATACCGCCAACGAGGCATCCGGCAACGACCAAGCCGAACCAAAATGATGCACCCGTGTCGCCGCCATCAGGGCAAGCAAAGGCAAGATGGCAAGATTGTTGTTAACTGTCAGTTTCATAATAGTTCTCCGAATTAAATAAAATAAGTGGCAAAAAGGGCCAATACTGCGTAGCTTAATCGTTATAGTGGATGGACACAAAAAAGTTTCTGTCGGGTGTGTTATAGCTATAGGCCGTCTGATAATTTTCATCCAGCAAATTGTTCAACTTAGCACTGAGCATCCAGTTTTTGTTGACATGCCAAGCGGTGCGCAAATCCACAGTGACAAAGCCATGCAGGTTAACACGCGAAGAAGGGTAAGTATTATAGTTAATGTCAGGACGGTCGCCTTGCGCCAACACATAAGCCCCGACATCAAACGCCCCTAAAGACCGCGACAGATCAAACGATAGGGTTTTATCGCTACGCCGCTGCAAACGCAGTCCTGTTTCCACATCAACCGGATTTAACAAGTTCAAGTTTAACTTGTGATGCCAGCCAAATAAATCAGTGCCAATTTGTGCCTCAATACCTTCGATACGGGCTTTATTGACGTTAACCGGCGGCCAACCAGAAATCAATTGGTCAACATCAGTATGGTAAGCGCGCAATTCCCATTGCACTTGTTTATGGGTACCCGCCACACCCACTTCCACCGATTGCGACTCTTCCGGCTTTAAATGCGGATTGCCACCGCCAAAACCGGTATCAGGCCAATACAACTCATTAAACGTCGGTGCCTTAAACGCATTGCCAAAACTGGCGAACGGACTAATGCCCAGCGTGGAATTATATCGCCAGCCGACATTGCCGGTCACATAATCGCCAAACGTTTGGTTCTTGTCACCGCGCACCGAGGCGTTAATAAAATGATGCTCCAGCAAACGGCTGTGCAATTCCGTAAATAATCCCGCATCATACCGCGAACGCTGGCTATAAGTGTTAAAGCCGGGGCTATAAGTGTCCAAATCGCCGCTGGCCACTTCATCCAAGCGGTAATCTGCACCAATAGTCAATTGATGGGCATCGCTTAACTGCACCTGATTCAACCAACTGGCATTCCAGCGTGTGGTGTTATAACGGCTTTCAAAACTGCCATCGGGGAAAAAGGTGTCGAGATAATCAATGCTTCGCCCTAAACGTAACAGGGTGTGCCAACTTTCCAACACATCCATTTTACCTGTAAGACCCAGCATCTGATTAATAAATGCCGAATTATTGCCGCCAGAGCTAGAATCATATTGGTTGGAGCCTTGAGCGCGAATAAAAAAGGCTTCAATTTCGGCATCATTGGCAAAATGGTGTCCGACCCGCGCATTCACGCCGGTATTCTCATACCCGTCACGGTCAGGGTCGCTGTTTTGTTTGGCGTTAAAGCCTGCCGAATCAATATGCGACACGCCCAGATTATACCAATTGGCTCCCAACTTACCACTGACCGTACCGGCGGTATGCGCCGTATCATAAGAACCGCCACCCGCTTGTAGGCTAACATGGGGCTTATTGTCATCGTGGCTGCCTTTACGGGTAAAAATTTGGATAACCCCGCCTATCGCCTCCGAACCGTACAAGCTCGACTGTGGCCCACGAATGATTTCCACTCGCTCGATTTGGTCAATGGGGATCAGCTCATAAGGTGTGGTGCCTGTCGTTACCGAACCCACCTTGATGCCATCGATCAACACCAAGACATGGCCAGGATTAGTGCCGCGCAAGAACAGGTTAGTGGGTTGGCCATAGCCGCCGCTCTGGGCAATATCAATACCTAACGAGCCTTTAAACAAATCGGGTAAGGTTTTGACTTGCGAGCGTTCAATATCTTGGCGGGTATACACCGTGGCACCAGCCGCCAGCTCATTTTGGAAGGTTTCCGTGCGGGTCGCAGTGACAATAACGCCAGGCAAATCGACTGGCTGCCCCGCTTGGGCAGAAGAAAAAGGGATAATAAGGATTAATAAGGGAGTGGCTATAATTTTTTGCATGGGATCCTCTGCGCCGCCCGCGCATCGTGAAAATAAAATCACAGCGCGGAAACGACCACAAAAGCAGACCCACGCACCAGACGGTGCGCCATAGCCTTATTTCGTAGAACAGCCCGCCGCTGTGCCGAATACGCTTTTAGGCCGGTCTCCGGGCTTATCAGTGGCGGATGCCTGACTTGTCACCTTCCCATGCACAAAGCACAGTGGCATTTTGACAAGCCTTTACTGAATCACCGTTGCGGGGGCAGCGTCGGCTTAGAAATGCTGGGCATTTCACCGACTTCCCGTTTAACCAGAAGGCATTTGCCCACTGGAACCTAAAAGCAGATGGCCATTATAAGAGATTGTCGCAATAAAGCAACTTGGCGTTGCCATTTGCCAACGAAACATAGAGGGCAACATGGCTTCCGCCCAAGGCAATGGGGCCAACTGCCCTTAACATTTATTGATGAAAAGGAAGGCGAATAAAGAGCCAGCCCTAGCCTGAAAATGCGTTTGGCGGGACGTTGATGCTTTTGGGTTGGGATGGCTTTGAACTGGGCGTGTTTACGGTCGCACCTAGCCAGCGGGGCTGGGCTTTTTGTCCGCCGATATAGGCCACACAGCTTGCCGTTGAAGTGTTGGAAACTTTCCTTTCACAGCCCGATCAGACGTTTATATTCTTCGGGATTGTCGATGGGTAACTGGGCATAGCTTTCATGGCTTTTTTGGCGAGTCAGGATGGAGCTGATATTTTACCTATTGGCGTTTGTATAATCAGCATTATTTAGGAAAGATGTCTATTATTGAAATTAAGATTTGACAGCAATAAACCAAAGAAATAAAACCCATCCACCCTCACAAATCAGGTGGCGGTACCGACACCGCCACCTAACCGGCTTACTTAAATTTAATCATTTCCTTGCCATCACTGGAGAAATGGCAAATGCCGGCGGCGAAATTGTCACAGTCTTTAGATTGCTCGACTGTTGCGCCTGTGGGGGTCAAATGGATTTTCAGTTCGCAATAGCTGGCTTCGCTTTCGGAATGTTTCTTTAAGACCAATTCATTGTCAGCGACTTGTTTGGCGACTCCGGTGACGTGGGCGTTACAGGCATGGCCGCCTGTTTCATTGGCATTGGGTTCAAAATCGACATCTGCACTGACCGTGGTTTCATTATCAATGTTGGTGATTTTCAAATGATGGATATGATTGCCATCACGCAACAGATAATGGTCGGTGGTTGCCAACACACTGCCGGAAAACAGCATCGCCATTGCCAGAAACAAACTTTTTTTCATGATAGATCCTCGTTTTTAGGTTAGGGGTTGATAATGGAAAGCATGATGGCAAAACCTTCTTGCCCAAGTTTGGGGCCAACACGACTTGGCACATTGTACCTCACTGCAAGCGCTTGCCCAAAGGCGATGCAACACTGACAAGCCGATTCATGCGTTCACGAAAAAAACTTGCTGACATTCAATGCTGTTTTATAAATTCCCCAGGACAGCGGGATAATGACAATAGCCCAAGCCAGTACGGCAAGCAAAATGGATATGGTTTTAGGCTTTTCTGCTATTGATCGGGAGGCAATCATAGATTTGGCACTATCGCTTGGTGTTTGCTCGGCGAGCAGTTCTTCTTCCTGCATAAACCATTTGTCGGCAACTGGGCGCACCAATAAATTACAGATCAGCCCCACCATCAGCATCCCTGCCAATATCATCATCGTTTGGTTGTAGATTTGTTCACGCGGCAAGCCGAGGCTGAGCTGGTATTCGCGCATGTAATTGACGATGACCGGCCCCAGGATACCGGCGGTCGCCCAAGCCGTCAGCAACCGCCCGTGGATGGCGCCGACATTTAAAGTGCCGAACAAATCGGCAAGATAAGCGGGGATGGTGGCAAAGCCGCCGCCATACATGCTTAAGATGAGGCAAAACGCCCCGACAAACAGCAATTTGTTGCCCGAGGCCGCGCTGCCGGGGATGCTCAGATACAGCAGGCCACCTAAGACAAAAAAGACAATGAAG
>JACXTQ010000353.1 GCA_016919605.1 Methylovulum sp. | reverse complement strand
CATACGGTCAAGATTTTGCACTTCGATACGGATTTTTTGCCTTTCCCAATTTTCAAACACTTTCAGCAACAACGACAAGCCCATGGAATTGACGCGCTCCACTTGGCTAAAATCAAGCAGCACATAAGAATCTGCGGGAATTTGTGAAAAAGAAGCCAACACCGTATCCGCGTGGGCATCAATAGCCCCCACCAAATCAAAACTAAAATTATTGTTTTCGCTAGCTATCTGTTTGATAGTAAAAGTATTGTTCATGCTCATGGTTACGCTCCTACAGGGTGTGCCGCTTCATATTCGGTGTGGTATATGAATTGGATGCCAGAATCGACATCCATATCGATGGGGTTGTTAATACCCCACAAGGTTGTCACCTGAGTGCGTTTTTGTGGATAAACACGGATTTGCAGATAATCCGACAAGCGCCACATCATATACAAACCAACCCCGCCGACACCGGCTTCCACGCCACTTTCCATAGCATGAGCGATATTCTTTAAGAACACGCCTGGAGTCAACGTACCCCAGTTATCGGTAATCATCAAACCTAACAGGCCATCGGTCACGGCAATGTCAATACGCACCTCTTCATGCGCGGACAATTCGCGTGATTCGCCTTTGGTGTAATAAGCCACACCTTTACCGTCACGAGGGGCTGCGTACAAGCTGTTTTCGGTCATTTCATCAAGGATCACCATCAGCGCCTCGATATGGTCTTTAGGCAACGTGCCTTGGTCGTTCAGCCAAGAAAAGATTTCTTCGGTGATGAACGGCTTGTCTTCGGTATGGGTCAAGTGGAACTGACGGTATTGGGGTTGCCCTGGCATCAGCGAGTACAAATCATCATCGGCGGACTCATGATGCTGATTGAGCAAATGTTCCCAGCCTAGCTTTTGGCAGAACTCATCGTTTTTCGGCAAAATGCGGCAGATACCGTCTTGGCTGAAACGGGTCAGCAAGTCGGAATAGCCCTGTTCGGCCAAAAAGACCACATATTCTTTAGAAATCCGTGGGATAGGATGGTCGCCTTGGCGGTAGAAGCCTTCGGAGATACGGATGATGTCGCTGACATCATTATCTTGAGCCGCTTGGATAACACGGTCAGTATGGCTGATGACCACAATAGTGATGTCATCGGTATAGGCCATGCCCCGGCAATGTACCCGCAAGGCATCCATCAGGATGTTGCGCAGTTCTTCAGGGTCATCAACGTCATAATTGGCGTTTAACAAAAATTCCAAACGGTCATAACCGAAGGCTTCACCGGAAGGCGATTCTTCCTCGACCAGACCGTCAGTGTATAAGAACAATTTGTCACCGACATTCAGCGTCATTTCGATCGCCGTTTGCATGTAGTCCGAATCTAAGCTTTTACCTAAAGGCAAACCGGAGGCTTCCAGCATTTCCCATTGGGTTGCATCTTT
The DNA here is from genome assembly GCA_016919605.1 of Methylovulum sp. Lineage (GTDB taxonomy): Bacteria > Pseudomonadota > Gammaproteobacteria > Methylococcales > Methylomonadaceae > Methylovulum. The sequence goes on along the minus strand of JACXTQ010000353.1, from coordinate 6,172 downwards.
GCGCAACAGATAAGGCAGAACGTGTCCGGCGTTGGCAAACAGCAAACGGCCACTACGTGCGTCCAAACTCAAACAGGCCATAGTCATCAGCAACGATTGCTGGGCGGTCGCCTGCATGTTAATGTTAAGCAGGTTCAGGATTTCGCCAGGGTTGGTGAAACCTTCGTGGATCAGCGGATACACACCCGCTTTGGCCGCGCCCACCATCGTACCCGCCGCCACCCCGTGGCCGCTAACGTCACCGATGAACAAGATGCTGTGGTGGCCGCCAACTTTATAGTAGTCATAGTAGTCACCACCGACCTCACTGGAGGTCAGCAGGTTAGCCACACCGGCGACACCAGGCAAGGCAATGACAGGTTGTGGCAAAATCGAACGTTGCAACGTTGCCGCCAAGTTAACCTCACCTTGCAAACGGTCGGACAATTTGGCCAATTCGGCGTTAGCTTGCTTAACTTGCAGTTCCGCTTCCTTACGCTCAGTAATGTCAAGACCGGTAGCCAAGAACATCTGTGGTTTGCCGTGGGAGTCAACAATCAGCGTCGGGTTCCAGACAATATTAAGCACGTCACCGGTACTGATACGCATCAAGGTTTCGATAGAGTCGGCATATTGCAGCTCGCCGGACATCATTTCAGCGAACAAAGCGCGTAACTGCGCTTGGTCATGCTCAGGGATAAATTGCTCGAAAAAGTCATGGCCTTTAATTTCCTCTTCCGACCAGCCGCTGTTCTCCTCAGCGTAATGGTTGAACAAGACGATTTGGGCGTTGGCATCCAAACCGATAATCAAGGCTTGGGTGGTGTTAATAACGTTATCCGCAAAAGCTTTTTCTTGTTGGATTTTTAACGCGGTTTCCTTTAATTTCAAAACTAAAGGCTGCAATAACAGCGTACCCACCAGTATCAGGGTCGCCAAAGAAATACCGAACATCATGTGCTGTTTGCTGGCGGTGATACCCAGCATCATTTCGCTTTGCCGTTGGTAAATAGTGCTGGCTTTACCGATTTCTTCCAACAAACGGGGCGATATCTTATACAGTAAATTGTTCAGCTCGTTGTCATCTGCGGTCAGATGGGTGGCCGAACGTCTGTACAAATCGCGCACCATAGACATGTAGGCATGTATTTGGTTGTCCAGTGGCTTGGGGTTATCAAAATAAATCAGCCGCAAATCTTGGGACAGCGTACCCGGAACATGCACCAGCCGCTCACCTTCACGGATGTAACGGTCACCGGCGCTGAGCGAAGCGTGGTTTTGGTCAATTTGGGTCAGGTTTGAAATGATTTTGGCATCAATGCGCCGCATATCATTAGGGTCGGTCAGATAGGTTTTCTCAACCAGCAACAAGTTAATGTCACCAATCAACTGCCCTTGCTCGGTACTCATCTTGACGATACGCGCATTACCTTCTTGACTGCGGATATCGGTGATAAGAACCATATAAGTGACGGTGGACACAGCCCCGAGCACCAATAAAACGGTTGCGTATTGGTCGGCAATGCGGCCAATAAATCGTCGAAATAGCTCTTGCATCGCGACTTACTCCTCTTTTTTTATTGTTAGTTATTTTTATTATGATGTTGTTATTGCCTGCCCTCTCTGGTTTTAGCCCCCCTCCGGTTGACCAAGGCGTTTAGCACCCATTAAAGACAGTTTTTAAACGCGCTTAGTTTACACCTTATCTCAGCTTATGCGTTAGAAAAAGTCAGGGAAAATACTGTTCCAGTAGTTGAAAATACTGGCTATGCGGCCAATGGCTGGCCACTACTCTACGAAGGTAACAGGTATTGGCTCGATAGCAATAGCGGAAAGGATATTTTTTAAGGGCAGACAGGGCAGTGCCGCCGCAGTAATGGGCTTACTACGACAACTAGAGAGAGGGGAATATCGCTTGAATGGGCCACATAAGGCCGCCCTAACAAAGGCTAGGGTTTAGTTAAGATCAACTTAACAGCCAAGACCTGACTTTCACAGATTCTTTGCCACTAACCGTGATGCTGGCATTTTTGGCCGCCTCCTTGGCAAGATGGAGGATTGCGCCTTTTTTGAAATCATTTTCAATAGGCTCCAGTTAGACAACATAATTTTTGTTAATAATTAACTTATTGCCCGCTTCGGTTTCAACTTCAAAAAATTGCATGGTTTTTCCTGTAAGGTTACGTAGGATGTTCAAAAAGAGTGACAAGCCTATTTACCAAAAGTGCATCCTCAGGGCATAAAAGCCTCGCGCCAAAGCCGGTGTAAATGGCTTTGTAGTCAAGCGGACGCGGCCTGCTTGGCTAACACTTCAACTTTAACACCTAGCCGTTTGGGGATGCCAGCACCTGCCGATAACGGATAATCCCTGACATCCCCCGTTTTCTGATAACCACGCCGCTCATAAAAGGCAATCAGCTCACTTCTTGCCGACAGCACAACCATACTGAAAGTTTTGGTATCCCAATGGCTGCGGGCATAATTTTCCGCATGGGCCAGCAATTGTTTACCAATTCCCGCCCCTTGTTGCGCGGGGTCTACCGCCAACAGACCAATACGGCAATCATCAGCGTTTTTTTCGATGTGCACGCAAGCGGCGACCGCCAAGCCTTGCAGACCGATAAAGACAATGGAGTCGGGCAACGCCATCAAGCCATTGACTTGCTTGGCATCGGTCCGGCTTCCAGAGATCAGCGCCGCCTCATGCGTCCAACCACCGCCAGCGGCTGTCGGGCGATAGGCCTGATTGACCAGTTGCACGATGGCCGCCACTTCCGCTGGGCTGGCTGGCAAAACCCTGACACGTTCGCTACACATTAAGCTATATTTGACTGGGTTGGCCGCTTTATTCGCTAAAGCGTTCAATCATCTTTTCCACCTGCTCGGCAAATTCCTCAAGATTGCCTTTGCTTACCGTTTCCACCGGAATCACTAGCGCGGTGGTCATATCAAGATAAAAGTACACATAGCCTTTACCATACTCCACACGCAACAATTCATCCCACCCCATCTTATTTTTGCCGGTGGGGGATTTTTCAAACAAATATTTGGGGTTGGCAGGGTCTATAGCCAAGCTGTACTTGCCGAACATGTCATTTTTTTCTTTCGGGGTATAGCTTTTTAAAATTTGCCGATGCAAATCCAGCATCATGATCTTAGGTGACAGCAACGCCCATAGCAAGGCTATGACCAGCACATAAGCGGTTGTTTGTACATCGTTGTAGTAAAAATAATAAAAAAACCCTATCAAGAAAATCACCCCAGGCACAACGATGCGGTTCTTTTTGATGTTGTGTTGGATCTCGGCATTTTTGGCGAACTGCAATTCGTTAAAATGGATAAGGTCTTGTTCGCGGAATTCGTATTCAATTTCAAGCATATTGTTATTGTTGTAGTTGTTATTATTAAAAGAGGCTTAGTGCATTTTTATTTTGATATAAACGCTGCGTCTAAATGCGTTGGAAAGCGTCAGCATAGCGGTGCGGAAATAGCCGTGGATGGCGATCTGGTGCATTTTATACAATGACAAATAGACGATTTTAGCGATAAAACCACCGACACTGACCGAGCCCATCAAGTTACCCATCAGGTTGCCGACCGTGGTGTATTTGCCCAGCGACACTAGCGAGCCATAATCATAATAAACGAATTCCACCAAATTGCCGCCTTTCAGGCGGTTGATGATGGACTTGCCGACTGCCGTGGCTTGTTGGTGGGCCGCTTGGGCACGGGGCGGCACATTGCCGGTGCGCCCTGTCCAAGCACAAGCGGCACAATCGCCCATGGCAAAAATAGTGTCATCGCTGGTTTTTAAGGTGCTATCGACAATAAGCTGGTTGATATGGTTGGTTTCCAGGCCATCTAAGTTTTTTAGCCAATCGGGGGCTTTAATGCCCGCCGCCCAGACTTTGATATTGGCCTCAATAAACTCATTGTCATGGGTAGTGATACCTTCGGGGGTGACTTCAATCACCCGCCTGCCTAGCTTAAGGTCTACGCCCAGCTTGACCAATTGCTGTTGGGTCGCCAATGCCAGTTTATCGGGCAAAGCCGGTAACAGACGGGTAGCGGCTTCGATGATGGTCAATTTAACGTTGCTGGTTTCATTTAAGCCATAAATCGCCAAGACATCGGTCACTTCATGCAGTTGCGCGGCCAATTCCACACCCGTGGCACCCGCCCCGACAATGGCGATCGACAAGGGCTTAACAAGCCTACCTTCTTTGCCGATATAATTTTTAATATACGACTCAAACAGTTGTTTTTGGAATTTAAAGGCTTGCGAGGTGGTGTCCAAAAACAGACAATGTTCGCCGACCCCTTTAATGTTAAAGGTGTTGCTGACACTGCCGACCGACATGACCAGCGTGTCGTAGGCAAACGTGCGGCGCGGGATCAGCTCTTCGCCGGCATCGTTAAAGGTAGGGCTGACGTAAATTTCTTTATTAGCTCGGTTTAGGCCTTCCATTTTGCCCAATCTAAAGCGGAAATGGCTACGGTGCGCTTGCGCCAAATATTCGACCTGCTCCGACTCATCCAAGGTACCGGCTGCCACTTCATGCAGCAAAGGCTTCCAGATATGTGTGGTGCTGGCATCGATCAAGGTAATTTCCGCCAAGCCTTTCTTGCCCAGCTTGTAACCTAATGTGGTCGCCAATTCAATCCCGGCCGCCCCGCCACCTACGATGACTATTTTATGTGTGTTGTTGACTGCATCCGCCATAACTTCTTCCACCCGTGTCTGTAATTGTCGATGGGTTAATTATAACGAATCCATGACGCGCTGAGTGGATTTGCTTAGATTATTTGTTACCGGAAAGCGGGGGGTTAACACTAACAACGCCCGACATCGGCTTAACCTGACACCAGCCAATTAATTTCTTAGTCGCGTTAATGACAATGGCGCCTAATCGCGGATGCCTTTGTGGCAAAATAACGCCATCAATAGGTAGATACACAATCTGCTTCCCATTTAGCATCGGCCTGCCCGATTATAGCCATCCCAAAATTTTATAATAACATCAATAGCTTGACAGAAAATAAAAACTAATGGCCTATCGCCGTCTTGGCTGGGTTCTTGTCCGGTAAAGCCCGTAGCGGATGTGGCATCATAATTGATGCTAGTTTGGATACTCTAAGCTTGGACTCAATCAGTTATGACCACTTACGCTATCGGCAATGTCAAAGGCCATTATCAGCCGTTGTTACAGTTATTGGCAAAAATACGTTTTGATCCTGAACAGGACAGTTTATGGTTTACCGGTAATTTGATTGATGAAGGCCCTGAGCCTCTGGCGGTACTGAGGTTTGTCAAAAGCTTGGGCAAGCAAGCCATCACCGTACTGGGCCATCGGGAATTGCATTTGTTGATGCTGGCACAAGCTGACGGGGTTGAAGCTGGCGAAGTGTTGGCGGAAGTCCTGAATGCCCCGGATCGGGAAGAGTTGCTGAAATGGCTGCGCCGTAGGCCTCTTATCCATCACGATGCCAAACTCAATTTTACCTTAGTCCACGCCGGGATTCCCGCCGAATGGAGTTTTAGCCAAGCGTTAACGTTTGCCTATGAAGTGGAATCGGCCTTATCCCAAGGCACGTATGCGGCCTTATTTGAAAATGGCGGTCAAGACCAATCACGTTGGCATGCCAAGCTTAGGGGCTGGAAACGGCTGCGTTTTATCGCCAATGCCTATACCTTGATGAAATATTGCAACGGGCAAGGCAAATTGGATTTTAAGTTTCGCGGGGCGATAGGCACCCAAGCCGAAGGCTTTATGCCTTGGTATCGGCGGCCTGAACGGCTGACCGCCAATTTGAACATCATTTTTGCCGATGACGCTGAATTTAACGATGTGGCTTATCATGGGATTTACCCTTTGCCCACACAAGGCCAGCTATCGGCCTTAAGCTTATCGGCCACTCCTGAGATGTTTAGCGTGGCTTATGGGTCACTGCCATTAAGTTAAGGATTTGTGCCTGTAATTTCAACAGGATAGGATTGACCGTTCGCCTATCCCCAGACCACCCTTGTGGTGGAGCTAGTCGAAGGGTGGACGGTTAATCCGGTCATGGTTCGACTAGCTCTCTCAAGAAACAGCTTTTTACTACTTTAAAAACAATAGCCTATGCTTTAAACAAAAGCATCCACCACGCCTTCAAACAGCTTGGGGCACCAGATCAAACCCTAATGACTTTG
>JACXTQ010000352.1 GCA_016919605.1 Methylovulum sp. | reverse complement strand
GAGGGCGAGATCATCGCCGCCAATACCGGCAGGCCTTCGGCAATCAGCTCATCGACCAATTGACGTGGCAAGTTGGCCTGCCGTTGGAATTGGTTGACGATGATGCCTTCAACTTCCAGTTGTTGGTTGTGGTCGGCTTTCACTTCGGCGACGGTTTGCATCAGCGTATATAAGGATTGTCTGGCAAAGGTGTCGCAATCAAAAGGGATTAGGCATTTTTCGGCGGCAATCAGTGCCGATTGGCTGTAAAAGTTTAAGATTGGCGGGGTGTCGATAAAAATATTATCGAAGCCCGGCAATTTTTCCAAGGCTTCTTTCAGCTTAAAGATTTTGAAACGGGATTCCAAGCGGCTTTGTAAAGGGTCAAGATCAGGATGCGAGGGAATGATGAACAGATTAGGGAAAGGGGTTTCATGGATCAGCGCTTCCAACCCTGAATCTGTATTGCTGCCAAACAGCGACAAACTCAGGCAGTTTTTGAAAAACAGGGCGATAGTTTTGTCGCTGTCGCTGATTTTGGCACCTAACAGGTATTGCGTAGAGTTGCCTTGTACATCTAAATCAATCACTAAGGTGCGCTTGCCCTCGATGGCGCTGATTGCCGCCAGATTACAGGTGATGGTTGATTTGCCGACACCGCCTTTTTGATTGAAAATCACTCTACGCATGGTTGTTCCTGTTAAATTGATAAATTGCTTGTCTAGGCCACGCAGGACAAGGGCCTTGTGTGGCTTTTTTCCAAAGGGATGGCCTTAAATCCTGACGAAGGTGTTGCTGTGGCAAGCCGGGCATTCAGGGATTTCACTGGCGGCTTTAAAGGCGATTTCTTTGCCGCACGCGTCACAGATAAACGTGCCGGGGCTGGTGATGTCGCCGCTGTGGTAAACGTGCTTGGTCGCCAATTGCTCCAGTTTTACCAATTCGATACGGGTTTTGTCGGCCAAGCTTAAAAACGCGTCCAGAGTGAAATTTTCCAGCAACTGCACGTCAAATTTAAACCACTCGCTGAGAGAGTCGTTATCAGCCTCGCCCGCCAAGCCGTGGGCGGCATGTTCGATGTCACGCTGGACAAAATGGGCGACCTTGTCCAGCTCTTCATTGGTCAAGTCACTGACTTTTCTTAATTTTTCTTTTGCTATTTCCAAGCTGTCGGCAAACGAATGTAAGGTGTCGTCCATTGCTTCGTACAGATGCCCCATCAAATCGAGATAGGCATTGATAAGATTATTTTTGTTCATAGTCCAGCTCCTGAAAATGACGCTTTAGATTTAAGCAAGTGTACGGTATTCTAACGCTTTTGATCGGTAAAAGACGAGAAGGATGCAAGAAAATTATCAACCGCTCATGATTGAGCAAGATGCACAACATGTCTGGGCCACCTCTGGTGTGTTCAAAGCCTTGGAATCTTCTTCGGCGGACAAGTATTATTGCCTATCCATGTTCCCTTATCCTAGCGGTAAACTGCACATGGGACACTTCCGCAATTACACGATAGGCGATGTAATCAGCCGCTATCAACGGATGCTCGGCAAAAACGTGTTGCAGCCTATGGGTTGGGATGCCTTTGGTTTGCCTGCGGAAAATGCCGCCATGCAAAATAACGTACATCCTGCCGATTGGACGTACAGCAATATCGACTACATGCGCGACCAGCTGAAACGCTTAGGGTTTGGCTATGATTGGGACAGGGAAATCGCCACCTGCGATCCTGACTATTATAAGTGGGAGCAGTGGTTTTTCCTCAAGTTGCTGGACAAGGGCTTGGTTTATAAAAAGACCGCGCCGGTCAACTGGTGTCCGAACGATTTAACGGTGTTGGCAAATGAGCAGGTCATTGATGGCTGTTGCTGGCGTTGCGATTCTAAGGTGGAGCGCAAGGAAATCGCCCAGTGGTTTTTAAAAATCACCGACTATGCCCAAGAGCTATTGGATGCTTTGGATACCTTAGACGGTTGGCCTGAGCAGGTCAAGACTATGCAAGCCAATTGGATAGGCCGCTCGGAAGGTGTGGAAATGGATTTTCAAGTGCCTGATAGCCAGCCCGTGCGCATTTATACCACCCGTCCTGACACCTTAATGGGTGTGACCTATCTGGCCGTGGCCGCCGAACATCCTTTGGCATTGGCGGCAGCGGAACATAATTCCGACATCCGTGCGTTTATTGATGAGTGCAAGCTCATGGAGACCTCGGAAGCGGCGATGGAAACCATGGAGAAACGCGGTATCGCTTCCGGCGTTAACGCAGTGCATCCTATCACCGGCGAACACGTGCCGGTGTGGGTGGCCAATTTCGTGTTGATGGGTTACGGCACGGGCGCGGTGATGGCGGTACCTGCCCACGATCAACGCGATTTCGAGTTTGCGAAAAAATACGGCATTGCCATTAAGCAAGTGATTGTCGCCAAAACCGGCGAAGCCGCCGATTGTTCGGAGCAAGCCTATACCGCTAAGGGCGTGTTAAAGGATTCGGGGGCTTTTGATGGCCTAAGCTCGGAAGAGGCCTTTGTAAGCATTGCCCAAACCTTAGAGCAAGCAGGCAAGGGGCTGCGCAAAGTCAATTTCCGCCTGCGCGATTGGGGCGTATCACGGCAACGTTATTGGGGCGCACCGATTCCGGTCATTTATTGTGACGATTGCGGTACTGTACCCGTGCCTGAACACGATTTGCCCGTGGTGTTGCCGCGTGATGTGGTGCTGGACGGCTCGCAATCGCCGTTAGTAGCGCACCCGACCTTTTCAAAAACTACTTGTCCTCGTTGTGGCAAGCCAGCTCGGCGTGAAACTGATACCTTTGACACCTTTATGGAATCGTCTTGGTATTTTGCCCGCTTCGCCAGCCAACCTGACACGGCTATGCTGGACGCTGCGGCCAGCGAATGGTTGCCGGTCGATTATTATATCGGCGGTATCGAACATGCCATTTTGCATTTATTATATGCGCGGTTTTACACCAAGTTATTGCGTGATGAGGGATTGGTCAGTTGCGACGAACCGTTCAAAAAATTGCTGACCCAAGGCATGGTGGTGGCGGAAACCTTTTATCAACTAAACAGTCATGGGCATAAGCAGTATTACAATTTAAGCCAAGTTGATGTCGAATGCGATAAGAAAGGCAAAATCATCAGCGCGACTTTGGTGGCGGACGGCTCACCTGTCACGGTCGGCAACATCGAAAAAATGTCCAAATCCAAAAATAACGGTGTTGATCCGCAAGTGCTGATTGACCAATACGGTGCCGACACCGTGCGCTTGTTCATTATGTTCGCCGCCCCGCCTGAGCAATCTTTGGCATGGTCGGACAGTGGCGTGGAAGGCGCGTCACGGTTTTTAAAACGGCTGTGGCGGCAAGTTTATCTGCATGTCAATGCCGGTTTGGCCACTTCGGCTATTGATACGGCCGCGCTGACATCGGAACAACGCACCGTGCGTCGGCAATTGCATCAAACCATCCAAAAAGTCAGCCACGATATGGGGGTGCGCACCATCTTTAATACTGCGATTGCCGCCAATATGGAATTGATAAACACCTTGTCCAAGTTTACTGACGACAGTGCTAATGGCAAGGCGATTTGCCAAGAAGTGCTGGAAGCGGTGGTGCTGATGTTGTCGCCTATCGTGCCGCATATTTGCCATAGCTTATGGCGGCAACTGGGTCATGATGACATGGTAATGGCCCAAGGATGGCCGCAAGTGGGTG
>JACXTQ010000351.1 GCA_016919605.1 Methylovulum sp. | reverse complement strand
CAAACTATGGTTACAATAGTATGAAATGGTTGCCGCCGCCTAAAGTGCCCAGTTGCCGCACCCAGGTTTGATAGGGCTTTTTCTGCATGGCATTAAGCTTGCGGTGCTTGCCTAATATACTGTGCAAGCCCACCGCCAAGGCAGTGACGGTCGATTGCTTGGCCCGGTCTTGTTTGTGCATGTTAAACCCGACCGGAATCGCCGCCTCGATAAACAAGCGCAAGGAACGCAAATTATCCGGCAAATCGTGGGCTTTAATCGACAAGCGCAGGGCATTCATGCCACAGCCTATATCCACGCCCACCGCCGCCGGAATAATCGCGCCCGCTGTCGGGACCACCGAGCCTACCGTCGCTCCCTTGCCGCAGTGTACATCCGGCATGACGGCAATATGGCTATGGAGAAAGGGCAATTGCGACAACTTATAAAGCTGTTGGTAGGCCGCCGGTTCAATGTCATTGGTATAAATTTTGACCGGGACTTTACCTTTAGTGATGATAGTTTGGATAGGCATTAGCGGACTCCTCCACCCAACACACCCGCATAACGGAATGTTAAGGTCGGCGTATGCTTGCGGTGCAACGCGTGAGCCAACGCCGAGCGCAACAGACCTTGGACGCTATGTAAGGCCACCAGCACTTCGGTTTCGCAAACATCACTATCCATGGTATAGCGCCCCACTGTCACACAGACGCTTTGGCCGTGACCTTCCGGCTCTACTGACACCACCACCAAATCACGCAGCAAAGCCTGTTGCGCTTCGCCTGTCAACACCAGCGACACAATACGGGCGGCTTCCTTACACATTTGCAAGTTTTTGCGCGGGGCTTTTTTCCGCGCCTGTTTGGCAGACGCGTAACGCGGGTCAATACCGTCTTCCGCGCCAATATCGGCACAAAGACGCGCCGCGTTTTTTGTCCAACGAAGTTGGTTATTCATAGAAACTCCCACTGACCAGAAACACTAGGCAAAGCAAAACCCTACCGTGTTCGGTTGTGTTAAAAAAAATGGATTATTTTTTGTGGAAGCCCCGATCCTTAAGATCGGATAAATTACCGAGGGTTAGGACGCGAGGCTGGAATTAATGACACTATCGAACATGGCAGCCTCCTAAATGCAGATAAATGGAATAAAGCGCGGCAATTTACACGCTAATGTTGAGGTTGTCAAAAAAATTCTTAAAAATAAGGCAAGGGCAGGGGAGTTGCCCTATAAATACCGCCTTGGTAAGGTCGGCTGCTTTATCTTTTAAAAAAATTCTTAATGGATTGTTTAAAAACGCCTATTTTATTTTTGACGGCAGTTTTTATCTGTACGCTGAATTTATAAATATCAGAATTATGGACAATGGCGTGGGCCCATTGCAGCATCCCGGTAATTGCATGGTACAGCTTGGCAAACCAAGCAAAAGTCAGCAGAGCCGGACGCACCAACTTAAAGACCCGTGCCACCAATAGCGTTCCCAATAATTTGGCGATGATTTCCAGAAGGATACCTTCGACTATAGCACCGTGGGTCAGCAAAAACAGCGCGAATAGGTTGATGGGGGTGACAACCAGGATGGGGACTGCCAGAGCCACCACCGCTTGTGGCGGTGTCGCCGCTGCCAGCCATGCGTCAAACCGGGCCAGGTTAAAGGTTTGCGCCAACCACTGCCCGGTGGCGGTGAGGATATCCCACAACCATTCTTCAAAAATGACTAGAATTGCCAGGAGGGTAAGCAACAATTTTTTAAACATGGGTTATCCTTAAACGGTTCAATGAAGGGTAGGTATGGCATTGCAAGCCGATAAGCCTTTTGCGACTTCCGCCGCAATAGACGGGTGCATCTGTGGAGTTTGCAGCTTTTCTTCATCTTGGCGATTGGCGATGACCGCCGCTTCCAATAATACGGCAGGCATAGCTGTGCTTTTCAGCACCACTAGGTTATCATAATAAAACACCCCATTTTCCTGATCCGCCCATTCTTTATTCTCACCGACAATTTTTTCAGCATGATGCTGTGAGGGATAGAAACCTGCCTGTTTTAAGGCTTTACCCAACGCTGAGGCACAGGCCAAGCTATTGGTTAGGTAAGGATTTTTTCTGGACACAAATAAAGAAAACCCCGAACCATGCTCGGTATGCTGCAAATTTTTGCCTTGCCATTGCCAAGGCTTGAAATAGTGGGGTTGTGCAGAATCATGGTGTATGGACAGAAAAAAGGCCGCCCCTGCGGCATTGGCAAGTTGGGGGCGTTTTTTTAAGTCATCCATTTTGCCATCATGGCCGATCTTAATGACCGGTACACCTTGAGCGACCAGCAGGTCACTAATAGTCGCCGCCAAGGCGGCATTGTATGCAAACTCAGGCTTACCATAAGCACTGACCGCTCCAGAATGGGCCATTGAATGCCCTGCATCAATAGCCACCGGCTTAGGCTGGGCAATACCCAAACAGGGCAAAATCGCCAAAATTAGCGCGTAACAGCAACGGTGCGGCAGTCTTTTCATAAAGCCTGTCTTTACAGTTTGCTATTTTGGCAGCCTGAACTGGCGCATTCTCTGGAGCGATCTTGCAAAAAGTGCAGACGTTCAATCGTGGTTTTGGCGGCGCAATCAAGATTGACAAAAAACTCCCCGTCTTTAAGGGTGGAGCATTCGCTATCCCTGCTTTCCATCCAAACTAACTCACCGCTACCCAATGCTTGTTTACCTTCTTTGTTTAATTGGCCTTTAAGTTTTTTGTAAGCATCATTCAATGACTTATCAGCTGCCGTGTAAATTTTAATGGTGCAGTACAAGCCATCAAAATCATTGGACGGATTATCACATTCTGCACTCACCTGCTGTGCGAATGCGGACAAACCCAGAAAAACGATAGCAACCATTCTTTTCATGCAAACAATCCCCTATTTCTTAAGCCGTCATTACGGATGGCATCCAAAAGGCTATTATTATCAACCTATAACCTAAGTTTAAGCTACTGCTTTTTACCCAGAGCTTGTATAAACCTAAAATACATCACCAATCCTGTAGCAAACCCTCCAGATATGGCAGGAATTGTCCAGAGACCAGCCAACCTGTTGCTTTATATATACGGATATCCCATTAATACTTAACATAAAAATATTTTTTATAAGCTGGTTCAAAATTTGCTGGTTTTAAGGGTAACGGCTATCCAGCTTCACCCTACCTATAACCACAGGTGATTTATGAACAAAATCGGCATTTTTTTCGGAACAGATACAGGCAGCACCCGCTTGGTGGCTAAAAAGATTTACGGCTTGCTAGGGGATAGTTTGGCCGACAAGCCCAAAAACATCAACCGCACCCGCGTTGACGAGTTGTTGCACTATGATGCGCTGATTTTGGGTACACCCAGTTACGGTATGGGCGAGTTGCCTGGCTTGTCAACAGGGTGTCTTGAAGCCAATTGGGAGGAATTTGCTCCCTATCTCGATGGGTTCGACCTGTCCGGCAAACGGGTCGCCCTGTTCGGTCTGGGTAATCAAGAGCGCTATTCTGACCGATTCGCCAGTTCAATGATCCATCTTTATCGGCTGTTTTATGGTTATGGTGCCGAGATGGTTGGCCAATGGATCACCGAGGGTTATCAGTTCAAACATTCACACGCCATCATTGATAATCAGTTTGTCGGCTTAGCCTTAGACCAACGCACCCAACCGCATTTGACCGATGAGCGGCTACAAATGTGGTTGGCGCAAATCACCACGCAGTTGTTGCCCGCCATTGCCCAAGCCGCCTAAACAATGGCTACCGTTAACTCCAATGCGGACAGCACTGACCTGACACCGATGGCGGACTGCTCAGTGTGTAAGCACCAATCAAGCCTATTGGTGGCAGGCTGCTGTAAACCCGGCGATTGCTGCGTAATTGCCAACAGCGGCAGGCAAATCGAGCGGTTTTTCCGCGCCAATCCCAGTTATGCCAGCGATTATACCCAAGATAGCTTTTGGGAGCGACGGGCAATTGCCGCCCGTTATCTACCGACCAGCCAATTGCAGTCGTTATTGGACGACCCGGATGAAGCGGTCAGGCGGGTGTTGGCTTATCGGGTGCCTTTAGGATGGCTGGCACGCTTACGTGAAGACCCAGACCGCGAAGTGCGGATTACCGTTGCCGACCGTTTACCAGAACCAGAGTTGGAGTTGATGGCAGGAGATGAAGATTATTTGGTGCGTGCCTACGTCGCCAAACGCCTGCCCGCAGGCCGTTTGTTCCGTTTGGTCGCCGATCCCGACAACCAAGTCCGGCGCAACGTGGCCGAACGTATCCCAACCGTCAGCCTCGCCCTGATGGCCAATGACGGCGATGTCTCCATTCGCCGCATTATCGCCCAACGCATGGATAGTGAAGATTTGGAGCTAATGGCCAAGGACAACGACTGGACGGTACGCTATGAAGTGGCGTTGCGGGCATCGCCTGCTTTATTAGAACACCTGTTTGACGATACCGACGAAGAAGTCCGCCTCATCAGTAGGCAACGTTATGACGCTTTGCCATTAACATTGTCTGGCAATACATCGCCTTAGGCTACCCGCATAACATAAGTCTCACCAGGCATCCGTCACTTTTTGCTTGGCATTATGGCTCTGGTCATTTTATGGGTCATAGCCATACTATCAGTTTGCAAACCCGCCCAAAATCATAGACACTGTCATCCATCTATCCTAAGCGCTACCGGAGGGCAGCATGAGCGCAACCAGCAAGCCGATCAGCAGGCTTATCCGACACAGAGGAATAAACGTCCCCACCTTTTTGTACGGTACGGCGTGGAAAGAAGAGCGTACCGAGGCCTTGGCCTACCAAGCGCTTAAGGCCGGATTTTTAGGGATCGACACCGCCAACCAACGCCGCCATTACCATGAGACCGGCGTTGGTGAGGCTGTCAAACGGGCGCTGGCGGAAGGCCTCTTACAACGCTCCGGGCTATTTTTGCAAAGCAAGTTCACGTTTGAGTCCAGCCAAGACCATCGCTTGCCTTATGACCCCAAAGCCAGTTACAGTCGCCAAGTCGAGCAGTCGCTGGCCAGTTCTTTAGAGCATTTGCACACCGATTATTTGGATTCTTATGTCCTGCATGGCCCATCGGTACGGCAGGGGCTGGGCGATGCCGATTGGGAAGTTTGGCGGACAATGGAAGGTTTGCAAAAATCGGGCGTGGTCAAGCTACTGGGGGTTTCCAACATCAATATTGCACAATTGCAAAGCTTATTGGCAGAATCTGCCGTCAAGCCCGCTTTCGTACAAAACCGCTGTTATGCGCGTAGCCAATGGGATGCCCGAATACGCGCCTTATGCCATGAACATGACATGCTTTACCAAGGCTTCTCGTTATTAACGGCAAATTCGGCTGAAATACAAAAACTGCAACTGCGTGAGATTGCCCAACGCTTAGCGTGCACGATACCGCAATTGGTGTTCCGCTTTGCCCTACAGCTAGGCATGATGCCGCTTACCGGCACCAGCAACGGGCAAAATATGCATGATGATCTGGCCAGTTACGACCTGACCGATCTCAGTTCGGCGGACATGGCTACGATTGAACACATTGCCCTATGAAGGGCTTGCTGCACCTAACCGGCGTTTTTGTCTTAATGCTGGCCGCCACGGTACGCGCGGAAAATATGGCGGAAGGGGATGATTTGTTCGGGCAAATCCAGTCCTTGCAAGAGCAGATGCACATTGAGATAACAGGCTTGGAGCGTATCGAAAACGAAGCCAAAGCGCCTGCCCGTGGCAGTTTGGAACAGCAGCTCATCCAGCTGTTAAGGCCGTTCAATTATATGGCCAGCCGCAATAAGCAGGGCAAAATAGAACACATCGCCATTATCGGCAAAAAACAGCCCCGCGAAAATCGCGGGATAGTCTTGCCCACCCGTTTTGAAGGCAAGCATCTGATCGTTTCCGTAGCCCTTTCCGGTGATGGCAGGTTATGGCAAACTTTAGACATGATGATCGACACCGGCGCGGATTTGGTCGTTCTGCCCGAATCCATGATCGGCGAACTGGGGCTTACTGACAGTCAATTCACCGTACAAAAGATGCAAACCGCCAATGGCGTCGCCGATGCGCGGATAGGAATGTTGCAAGCGCTAAAAATGGCTGGGGAAACCGTGTCAAACGTCGAGGTAGCTTTTGTGGCCGACAGGCTATTAGGCGATACCAAGCTATTGGGGATGAGCGTGTTGGGCCGCTATCAAATCACTATTGATGACACCTACCAGTCGATCACATTGTTTAGAAAAGCCTCCCCATAAATCGGGCTTTTGCCTGTGGCAAGACAAGGGGTTTGTCCGGCTGGTGTTATGAAGTGGCTTAATAGTGTTAACACACTATTTACATGGTTTTTATGCGTTAAAAATCAATTTATTAATTAGTTTTTGGATATTTACAAAAATATGTGCAAGACAGACTTTAATATATACTGTCTTTTTAGGCAACACATTGAAAAAGTGTCAAGACAGCAGGGCGCGGTATCTTGACAGAAAAACCACGACCAAAAGGCCTACGTTCACAGGCCGAAGGCTTTCCAAACTTGACCCTATATAAGGACATTATCTTAAAAATGCACACGGGGATGAGTTGGGATGATGGCCACTTGGTGTGGGTGCTGGTATCCGCACCTTCTGGTATTGCCTCTGTTTTGTTCACGGCCACCTATAAGCGCTATTTATCAAAAACATACTCAATTTTATGAATTTAATAGACTTAACCATCATACCCCATAACAAGGAGTTAGGCGGGTTTTCCGTCCGTAGGTTACTACCGACCGCCTTGCGGCAAATGGTCGGGCCATTTATTTTTTTCGATCATTTAGGCCCCGCCACTTTTGCTGCCGGACAAGGCATTGATGTGCGCCCCCACCCGCATATTGGCTTGGCAACCGTGACCTATTTGTTTGAAGGGGAGTTATTGCACCGCGATTCACTGGGTTCGGAACAGGCCATCACACCAGAGGCGTTGAATTGGATGAGTGCGGGGCGTGGCATAGTCCATTCCGAGCGCACCGATATGGCACTAAAAGCTAAGGCGCACACTGTCCATGGTTTGCAAAGCTGGGTAGCTTTACCCAAAAATGCCGAGGATATGGCACCCGAATTCCATCATTATCCGGCAGATTCCTTACCCGAATGGACGCACGCCGGAGTCAGCCTAAAATTGCTTGCCGGTTCGGCTTATGGCCAGCAAGCCCCTGTAAAAGTTTATAGCCCGCTGTTTTATTTGGAAGTGAAAATGTCCGCAGGAAGCCGCTTGGCTTTACCAATGGAATACAGCGAGCGGGCAATTTATTTGCTTGATGGAAATTTGCACATAGCCGATATCCAGATTGCCGCCCACAGCAT
>JACXTQ010000350.1 GCA_016919605.1 Methylovulum sp. | reverse complement strand
GTTTCCGTTAAGCGTTAGTTTTGTCGGGGAGGGAGAGCAGCCGATTAGGCGAGCCTTGTTTGCGCGGGAGGGGGCTGCCGGCCAGAAAATGCACAAGCGGCAAACTAGCTCTTATCATACGCTTAGACTTGCCGTCGGTCTTTGTGCGTATGGGCAAGGCTATATCTTAATCGCCTGTAGGGCTTGGAGATGTGCGTTAATTTCTAAGCCTCGTCCAATTTCTGGTAGAATTAGGCCATTTTAACCGCTTGTAGGAGCCGTTTATCCGTCTGCTGTTTGAACTGTCCGCTCCGTTGAGCGTCTGCCTTATTTTCAGGAAATCGGAATTCTTTCCCAAGTCCATATTAACACGATAACATTCTTATTGATGAAAGCATTATCTATTAGTAATCTTAAAAAAACCTATGGTAATGGATTCCAGGCCTTAAAGGGGATAGACCTAGATGTTGAGGCGGGTGATTTTTTCGCGTTGCTAGGCCCTAATGGGGCGGGGAAATCGACGGCGATAGGCATTATTAGTTCGTTGGTCAATGCCAGCAGCGGTTCGGTGAGCATTTTTGGCTATGATCTGTTTAAGGAGAGTTCGCAAGCCAAAAGCTGCATCGGCTTAGTGCCGCAGGAAATCAATTTCAACCAGTTTGACACCGTTAAAAGCATTTTGCTCAATCAGGCGGGCTATTATGGTATTCCGCGCAAAATGGCTCTGCAACGCACCGAACAGTGCCTTAAGCAAATGGATTTGTGGGATAAGCGCGACACCGTGTCACGGCGTTTGTCCGGCGGAATGAAACGCCGTGTTATGATTGCCCGTGCTATGGTACATGCACCTAAGTTGTTAATTTTGGATGAGCCGACCGCCGGAGTGGATATTGAAATCCGCCGCTCAATGTGGAAAATGATGGAAGAAGTCAACCAACAAGGCACGACCATTATTTTGACCACCCATTATTTGGAAGAGGCGGAAAGCCTGTGCCGCAACATCGCCATTATTGACCAAGGCCTCATTGTCGAGCATTCGGATATGAAAACCTTGCTGGCGCGGCTGAATGTCGATCATTTTGTCTTGGATTTGGCCGAACCCTTAGCCGCGGCGCCGGTTTTTGACGGTTTTAAAATCGAACAGGTAGGGGATAAAGTGTTGGAAGTCGCCGTGCCGAAAGAAAGCGGCCTTAACGAACTATTTAGGCAACTGAGCGGGCAACATATCCAGGTATTGAGCCTGAAAAATAAAACCAACCGTCTGGAGCAGTTGTTTATGGACTTAGTTGACGCAAAAAATGCCGGAGGTGCGGCATGAGCATCTGGATACCTTTCCGCACGATTATCGTCAAAGAAGTTTATCGGTTTGTGCGGATATGGCCGCAAACTTTATTGCCGCCCGCCATCACCACCACATTGTATTTTTTGATTTTCGGTAAATTGATGGGCGAGCGCATCGGTACGATTAACGGCTCTGCTTATATGGATTATATTGTTCCCGGCGTGATATTGATGTCCGTCATCAGCCATGCCTATTCTAATGTGGTGTCATCGTTTTATTCGACCAAATTCCAGCGCAATATCGAAGAGCTGATTGTCGCGCCCGTGCCCAATTGGGTAATTTTGGCCGGTTATGTCGGCGGCGGCATTATGCGGGGATTGCTGGTCGGCACAGTGGTGGGCTTGATTGCCAGGTTGTTTGCCGATATAACTATCCACAGTATAGCGATTACGGTGTCGATGGCGATCATGACCGCGACCTTGTTTGCTTTGGCGGGGTTTATCAACGCCATGATGGCGGAAAGTTTTGATGACATTTCGATTATCCCTAACTTTGTGCTGACTCCGTTAAGCTATCTGGGCGGGGTGTTTTATTCCGTCGCTATGTTGCCGGGGATGTGGCAGACCATTTCTATGGGCAACCCGATCCTGTACATGGTCAATGCCTTCAGGTACGGCTTTATCGGCGTGTCCGACATTGACGTGCGACTGTCTTTTTTGATGACGGGCGGCTTTATCTTGGTATTGACGCTGTTTAGCCTGATCTTGCTGCGCCGAGGCACGGGGATTAAGCAGTAGGGAGCCATATCCCACCGATTTTTGTTTAACTATATTTATAGACCCTAATTTAATGGAATCATTTATCCCTGGACAACGTTGGATCAGTAACACCGAATCAGAATTGGGCTTAGGCCTTATCCTGGATGTCAGTTTTAACCGCGTCACTGTACTGTATTTGGCTTCTGACGAGAGGCGCATTTATGCCCGTGATAATGCCCCCTTGACGCGAGTGGTTTTTTCCGTAGGTGACACCATCGAATCGGTGGACGAAGACAAGCTGACCGTGACCGATGTCATAGAAAAAAACGGCTTGATGACCTATGTGGGCGTAACTGCTGAAGGCGAGGACATGCAGTTTGAAGAAGTGGAGCTGAATCATCGCATCCAGTTTAACAAGCCGCAAGACCGCTTGTTTATCGGGCAAATCGACCCGAACGACTGGTTTTCTTTGCGTTATGAGACGTGGCGGCACTTGCAACAGCATCAACAAGCCCCAGTAAAAGGCTTGCTGGGTAGTCGCGCGTCATTAATCCCCCACCAATTATTTATTGCCCATGAATCGGCCAGCCGTAGCGCACCGAGGATTATGCTCGCCGATGAGGTCGGCTTGGGTAAGACCATCGAGGCGGGGCTGATATTGCATCACCGCCTGATTAATGGCTTAAGCCAACGGGTGTTGATTATTGTTCCCGAAAGCTTGTTGCACCAATGGCTGGTGGAAATGCTCAGGCGCTTTAACCTGCGCTTTAGCCTGTTCGATGAAGCGCGGTGCTTAGGGGAGTTGGGTGATGATGGTTTGGATGAGGATGATCCCGACAAGCAAGCCCATAGCGGCAACCCCTTTGTCAACGAGCAACTGGTGTTGTGCAGCCAACAATTCTTTGCCCGTCATCCGTTGCGGCAAAAACAGGCTTTGCAAGCCGGTTGGGATATGGTCATTGTTGATGAGGCACACCATTTGGAATGGCGCGAACACGCGGCCAGCTCCGAATATCTGTTTGTCGAACAGCTGGCCTTGGCGACCCCCAGCCTGATTTTATTGACGGCAACCCCCGAACAATTGGGCAAAGAAAGCCATTTCGCCCGTTTGCGCTTGCTTGACCCCGACCGTTTTTACAGTTTTGAGGCGTTCTTGGCCGAAGAAAAACAATTTGAGCCGGTCGCCAATGCCGCCAAAATCCTCTTAGCGGACAAACCCTTGGACGAACAAGACTCGGCCTTGTTGGCAAGGTTGTTGAAAGACGACAATGTCGGCATGTTATTGAAAAATCTCGCCGATAGCGAAAAATCCGCCGCCGCCCGTGCCGCCCTGATTACAATCCTGCTTGACCATCACGGGACAGGGCGGATATTGTTCCGTAACTCTAGACAGACCGTGCAAGGCTTTCCAGAGCGCGAACGCCACGGTTATCCTTTAATCGGTGTAGAAAATAGCGCCAATGTTCAACAAGACCCGCGCTATCAATGGCTGGTGGAAACCTTAATGTCCCCCACCTCAACCTTGCGCGACCAAAAAGCCTTGCTGATTTGCAAACATCCGCAAACCGCCATTGATTTGGAATTGACGCTACGCAACCGTGCGGGCATTGCCTCGGCAGTTTTCCATGAAGGCCTATCGATTATCGAACGTGACCGCGCCGCCGCCTATTTTGCCGATCAGGACAGTGCCGCCCGTTTGTTGATCTGTTCCGAAATCGGTAGTGAAGGCCGCAACTTCCAGTTTGTCCACCATCTGATACTTTGGGATTTGCCGACCAACCCCGATTTGCTGCAACAACGCATAGGCCGCCTCGACCGCATCGGCCAACAGCATGTCATCCAAATCCATGTACCTTACCTGCAACATTCCGCGCAAGCGTTATTGTACCGCTGGTATGACGAAGGCATGAACGCCTTCCGCGCCAACTGCTCCGCCGCCCGTCCGGTCGCCGACTTGCTTGATGATGAATTGCAAGCTTTGTTGGTGCAAGCCGATGAGGCCCAAATTGATGCCTTTATTGCCAAAACTCAAAGCGTGGGCAAGGCTATTGAAGAACAACTGCATAATGGCCGCGACCAATTGCTGGAGCTGAATTCTTTCCGCAAAGACGAGGCGCAGGAATTGGTCAAACAACTGAAACGCTACGAAAAAGAGGGTGTATTGTGGCCTTATATGGAAGCCGTGTTCGAATGTTACGGGGTCGATACCGAATTCCATTCCCCTGATTGCTTTATCGTCCGTCCTAGCGACCATTTACGGGTCGCCCATTTTCCGGGCTTGGATGAAGATGGCATGACGGTCACTGTCAAACGCGCCAGCGCCCTAGCGCGTGAAGACATGCAGTTTTTGACCTGGGAACACCCGATGGTCATTGCCGCGATGGACTTGATCTTATCCAGCGAAACTGGCAATGCCGTAGTCAGCGTCATCAAGCACCGCGACTTGCGGCCTGGGCAGTTTTTATTAGAATGCCTGTTTATTGTCGAATGCAGCGCCCCTGCGCAATTGCAAATTGGCCGCTTCCTGCCGCCCACTCCGATCCGTATCCTGATAGACCAGCATCAGAAAGATTTGACCGAAGTCTTTACCCACCAGCAATTGCCGGAAACCGGCAAGGCTTTTGATAAGCAACAAATCGCCGCCTTCCTCAACAGCCAACGTAAGCCGTTGAGCAAGCTTTTGCACAGCGCCGAAGAACTGGCGCGGACAAGGATGCAACAATTGACTGCCGATGCCACCGCCACCATGCTGGAATCCTTATCCGCCGAAATCAAACGCTTAGTCAGGCTGAAAAACGTCAACCCCAGCATCAAGGCCGAAGAAATTGAGCAATTGAAGGATTTGACCATGCTCGCGCATGAGAGCATCCAAGCGGCACAATTGCGGCTAGATGCGGTTAGGTTTGTGATTGCCAGTTAAGGAAAAAAATCCGTTGGTATATGTGTGAACGGCGAAAGTTATGGATAACGCGAAAGCACAAGGTGTAGGCTGTAATAGCAGCACCAATAACCATTGGGCGCTACTATTCCCATACAATTAATTTTTGCGGGCGTAGTTTATGATGAGTGTAGAAACTATTGAAGAACAAATGGCAGGGTTAGATAACGTCTCGTTTGCCAAGTTGCGTGACTTGGTTTATTGAAGTTGACCACATCC
>JACXTQ010000349.1 GCA_016919605.1 Methylovulum sp. | reverse complement strand
TCGCGTTCATGCACTAATTTTTGCAAACGCCCTTGGAGTTGGCTGTTCTGATGAGCCAATTGTTCGCTTTTGACCCGCTGCACTTCCGCTTGCTCACGGTATTTAGCACTTTCGGTACGGTAACGATCCCATTGCTGTTGCCACAGCAGACGTTGCCTTTGCATATCCTGCTGTTTATCGAGCCCATCATCCTGATGCTCTTGGGCATTCTCCAAAGTCGCTTCCGCCATCAACAAGCTGTCTCTCAGCTCCGTCAAGGTAGCGGCCTCGGCGGCCATTTCGACCTGTAATTGCTCAAGCTGCTGGCGGGTACGGCCTATATCCTGAAGCATCTGCTGGTGGCTACTATACTGATGGGCAATGGCTTGCTCAAGACGGCTGACTTCGGCGGCCACTGCATAATAATCGCTTTGGACTTGCTCAAACCGTTGCTGCTGGAGTTTATGTTCAACGCGGTGCGTGGCAATTGCGGTGTCCAATTCACGCAACTGCATAAATAGGCGGTTATAGTCGGCGGCGACTTCATGCAGGCTCGCTTCCTGAGCCTCGGTAGCCTGCTGGTAGACCACCCAGCGCAAGGCCAACAGCTCCAACTTAAATTGCCGTTCCTGTTTTTTCAGCGCGATATAGCGTTCGGCTTTTTCCGCCTGCTTTTGCAGATGCTTAAGTTGCTTATCAACTTCTTCACGCAAATCACAGAGCCGCTCAAGATTTTCCCGCGTATGCCGCATACGCGTTTCGGTTTCGCTACGCCGTTCTTTATATTTGGACACCCCTGCCGCTTCTTCGATATGCAGGCGCAAGTCGTCCGGCTTGGCCTCGACCATTCGCGAAATGGTACCTTGTTCAATAATCGCATAACTGCGCGACCCTAAGCCCGTACCCAAAAACAAATCGGTGATGTCTTTTCGGCGGCATTTTGCGCCATTGAGCATAAACACCGACTGCCCGTCACGGCTAACTTGCCGTTTGATGGCGATAGTGTCGTAATGGGCGTATTCGCCGCCCAACTTGCCGCCACTGTTATTGAACACCAATTCCACGGAGGCGGTGCTGACGGGTTTACGGCCAGAAGAGCCATTAAAAATGACATCGGCCATATTACCGCCACGCAAATGTTTGGCGGAACTTTCACCCATGACCCAACGCACCGCATCAATAATATTGGATTTGCCGCAGCCGTTAGGGCCTACTATCGCGGTCAAATTACCCGTAATCGGGATGGTCGTTGGGTCTACAAAGGACTTAAATCCCGACAGCTTGATTTTTTCCAACTTCATAAACAGACAAACCGTTCCGGCACTTCACGCAAAAGCTATCATTATCAACGATATTACAGTTAATTTCGACTTTTTAATGGTGGTATTGAATCAACACTTGAACATAAGCACCCAATTGGTTTAACTTATGCCCGCAAAAAATCAGCTTTTAGGACTGGAGACGGCCACCGACATTAAGGCCGTTCATAAAAATGGATTGCTTACCACTAACGCACGTTAATCTTGCTGTCATTAAATTAGGTGAGGATAGGTGCCGCCGCTAGGCAAAAACCACGGCCCTATTCGCTAAACAAGCTGCCCATAAGCATCATCACAAAAAAATAAGCTTAACGACCACCGCCTAGCTTGCCACCCTAAAAAAATAACAATGGGGGCGCTTTATGGCTTAAATACGGCGGCTTATAAGCCGCCAAAAACTGTACCGCCCTGAAAAGGTAACCTTATGTCCGCACACACCGCTTCTGTCCATGACCTGACACGCACCGGCAAGCTCACCGTATCGTTCCGGCTGTTATTAAGTTTGTATCTGATTATCCCGCTTTGCTTGGCATTACAACTGATGGACGTAGGGCTTTGGCAAGGCTATTTAAAAGCCCACTTGCCCACCAGCCCATCCCAGTTCTTGCTGTTCCAAATCCTCTTCGGCACGCCGCACATCATCGCCAGCACCCTTGTCCTGGTCAGCAATAACGATTATTGGCGACACTACCAGCGTAAAATTTTAGTGATGACGGTCGCCTTGGCGGCCTTTTTTGGTGTCGGCAGCTTGTTTATCCCCTACAAAGCCTTGTATGTCCTAGTTGCCGCCTGGACAGTGCTGCATGTGCTAAAACAGCAACACGGGGTAGCGCGGGGCGTTTGCCGCCTGCCCGCTTGGGCTTACCACCTGTTGTTGTGGTTAAGCGTGGTCGCGGGAATTTTTATCTACATCGGCATTTTTTTAAAAAACAGCTTGGATGCCCAGCAGGTCGAATGGCTAAAACATATCATTGGCGGTTTGTGCATTGGGTTGGCGGGAAGCGCCCTGTTATGCCAACGGTATGTAAAAACGACGTTTGGCAAAATTTTTTTATGGGCGAACGTACTGCTGATTTTGGTCAGCTTTTATCTGTACGCGCAACAGTATTATTTTTTGGCGATTTTGATGCCGCGTCTGGTGCATGATGTCACCGCGTATATTTTTTACGTCACCCACGATTACAACAAACACAACCTACAGCCACAAAATAGCCTTTACCGCTTCAGCACCGCCTGCCATCTCCCTATCATGCTGGTGTTGCCCGTCTTATCCTTTGCCATCACCTATATTTTACAGGCCTATGGGGATGCCTGGGCCAACCATTTGGCGGAATTCTTTTTAGGTACCGAAGTCCGCAAAGTGGTGTCCTTAGGCCTGATCGGCTATCTGGGTCTCATGCACTATTACACGGAAAGTTTCACTTGGAAACAAGACTCGCCTTACCGGCAATTTATTGGCTTTTCTTAACAGCCAAACGCTAGCGAAAGCCGTTGCAAGGGAAAATATTAACCCGCCCCTGCAACACCCCCTTGCCTTTTTATAACCGGAAAGCCTAGGCGGCGCTAGATTGAGGCTTTATAAAAAACTCATTATAGCCGTTAGTGTCGGGCCGTGTTATACTAACGGCAACTTAACCCGCTAGCCACCGGCCTTATTAAAGTGGCAAAACCCACATGAGCCGCTCGGCTTTAGGAAAGCCAACACTGTGGCCGCCTTTATCCTCCCCAACTTAGCTTAGACGGGGGGTATTTGAGGATACAACCTGTGCAAATCCCGCTTCCCCCCAAACGCTTCCAAACCTTTTGTTATGGCTTAGGCCTGTTCATTGTCTCCGCCAGCACCGTGGCATTAGTCACCGACCCCTATGTCATGGCCGATATAGGACTACTTATGTTAAGCCTTTATCTGATGGCCAGAGGTCTGCACCTAGGCAAAGCGGATTAAGCTTGGCAATTAATGGGTGCAAATTCAAGTCTTGGCCATCAGACCGTCCCTTATTTGCGCTTTCTAAAATCAAGATCAACAGGATTTGGACAATAACACCGTTAGTGCCAATTACCAGCAACCCGAATTCATATTGGCACCTTTTTGCCCAAAATTATCCAGCGTCAAGCTGCCACACTCATCATTCGCTTGGGGACTGCCATCAATAGGCGTGGCAGTTAAGACATAACTGGTGCTAGTGGCATTAATAGTGACCGTATAATAAGCCGTAGTACGGTCTTGTAAACCCACATAACTGCTGGTTTGGGTATACTGCTTTTCCATATCATTAGCCAATGACACCAAAGCGACCTGCGCATCAGCCCGATGGGCTTGCCTGATGCTGTTTTGGTAACTGGGATAAGCTATGCTGGCAAGAATGCCAACAATAGCTACAGCAATCATCAGTTCAATCAAGGTAAATCCGTGGTTTTTATCCGGTATAGTCATCATAATCCTATTCCTAATTGTCTCCAATGAAGGCGGCCTAAGGGATTTGTATCAGGAGGGCAAGTAATGCCACTGCAAGAGCTTGTGATCATTGTTGCCGACTCTTTCATCAGCATCAACGCACCGCTACTGCCGCTCATATACTTACACTCCATAGATGCTTCGCATTTGACAATAGTAGGCGTTTTAATGATGCCCACTGTTGACTGCATGCCCGAAGCACCCACCTGGTCGCCTGAGAACGTCGCCAAATCCAAACTGTCAATTTTGCCATCGCCATTGACATCGAAAGGGGTGCCACTGGCCCTGGAACCTGAAGATTGCTCCAACTCCATTAACCAGCCGGTTCCGCCTGGGGTACAGGTTTCATTAAGGGGTATGGTGGTCGCAAAGATAACCAAGCCATTGCGTAACACGGGTTCGCTAGTGGAGACCTCGCCTTGCGGCCCCATACTGGGCTGAAGCAAGTCAAGATACCAACCCCGCCGATTGGTGTTGGAAGTACAAGGGAGACCTGTGCTCGTTGGCACAAAACTATCGTAAGAAACGTCACAGTTTGAGACAATCCTTAAGTTAATGCCTACCGAGGTGCCATTTGCCAACGTTGTCGAGTAACCGGAAGGCCCTTCATAGATCACGGCCTGTTGCTGCAAGTCGCCCTTCCCCCCTGAAACGACCCCATTACAACTTCCGACATTGGTTTTGTCACAGGTGTCCCAAATACCGTAAAAGCTTTGCACTTGTGAGGTTGATGACACTAAATTGTCGCCGGTTTCAAAATATTTGCCGGTACCAAAATAAACCATAACACCGGTGCTTTGCCCATTGCCGGTGGCCTTTATCGCCGCCGGTTTTGCGGTGATAGGTTGGCGGACACCTGAACTGTCTTTTGCCACGAACACGGGCACACCGCCATTAGCCACAGCCCAACCGGCCGTGACATCAAATTTCCAAAGATTGCCCTTAAGGTCACCCGCATAAATATAATCGACGACCCTATCATTATCGACATCAATCGTAACCGGAGAGCCAAGGCCGTTGCTGCCGCTGCTGTCAACGATCAATTCCTGAAGGACGGCACCGGTTCTTATGTCGAGGATAAACAAGGATGCAAACCCTGTGCTGCTGTCAAAACCATTACTGACCACCGCCACCCAGCCACTGCTGGTGCGCACGATACTGGCTTTGCTTAGGGTATAACCTAAGTTGGCATTATTGCGGTTGGTGAATTCCCAAAGCACATTAGCGACACCGGTGGAGACGCTGGCAAAACTATCGGGGTTGGTGATATCCAAAGCGAATAGTCCACGCCCACCAGTCCCATAAGCATCACCGACGACGGTGGTGTCGCCGGCCCCCGTAGTTTCGATCAATACCGTATGCCAGGCATTGTCGTAAAAAACATCACCCGATTGCGGCGAGCCATCGACAAAATATTTATGGGTATAGACCGGTGAAGTCAAAGAGGCCAACTCGGTAGAGATAACCGCATTAGGCAAATAAGCAAACACCTCCGCACCTGTCGTGGCGTTAAAGCCGTGCAGCATCCCATCATTGGCCCCGACATACAGCATATCGGTACGCGCTTGGCCGACAAAATCGGGATAACTATCACCTTCAATGCCCGGCAAAACGGCGTAACCTTGATCGTCACGCCCCACAAACAAAGGGTCCGAGTTGATAATATCGCCCAACAGATTTGAGCGGGTGCGGTAAATGCCGTTCGCTGACACCTTAATTTCGTTACTTTGGTCACCACGCAAATAATTCAAGATGGGGCTGGAGGTATTTGCCAGATTGGCGCTGTCCAAAACCGTCTTTTGCGCGTCATTGAGATAGGTGTTAGCCGCTCCCCACTGAAACTCGATACCCTTAAAATCCAACTTGGTCGGGTCATAACTATAGATACGGCGGTTGCTGGGACTGGGAATCAATGCCATCTCACCCGTCTCTATAGTGCCGTTGCCATTAAGATCCTTGGTGGCGTTGCCGGCATCCCATTGCACAGGG
>JACXTQ010000348.1 GCA_016919605.1 Methylovulum sp. | reverse complement strand
TCCACATGGTCAGCGCGTGGGCGAACCAGGCCGACATCTCGCTGGATCAGGTCAAGACAGAAGCGAAGTCCAACGAAATCATCGTGATACCCGCTCTGCTGGACTTGCTTGAGGTCAAAAGCTGCATCATTACGGTTGACGCGATACCCGTATCCTTGGACGGCAATACAGGCAGCCGTTTTTTATTTCGCTAATTCGACAAACAGCAAACAATTTTTAGCAGCACTCAGACAAGTTATTTTTTTTAGCTTTGCCAAATCCCAAGATGAATCTATTTGGTATGTGGATCAAAACACGCTATTTTCTGTCTATCATTTCATGCGCAAAAAAATGTCCGTGTGCAAGTTTCTGATACCCAAACAACCAGTATAGCTGTTACAGTAAAACCGTTAACAGGCGAGATTTTACCAAGCTCAAATTAGCTGAATACGGGATTGACCAATAAGCGGCTCCAATATCCCAAGCCAAGTACCGTTATTGCCCAAAATGGGCATTCAGCTTGGACAATAGCGTTCGCCCACATTAATTCGCCACACCTTATCCGACTCCAGAGCCTCCAGTTTAATAGGCACATCTATCAGTTGCCGGATAATGGCGATATTGGTTAGGCAATGTTCCGACAATTTTCCGGTCACAAATGACCCGCCCGCCCCCAAACACAAAGGCAATAGCAATTGGTCTGCCAGATAATGCCCGACAGGGGCTACGGTACTTTGGTAGCGGCGTAACAAATCCACTGCATTGTCAGCGACTTTTTCGGCACTGACCCCCAAAGCTCCATGGCTTTCGATGATTTCGGTGACATGTTCATAATCAACTTGGAGAATGATGCTGTTCCCCGGCCCTAATGACTCCACTTGGCTGATACCAATGCTCAGATCCGGCCATTTTAAACGCCGAAGCAGGCGATCTTTTTCCCTAACCCCTACATGTCCAGGAATCCCAGCAGTTAGGCAACGGGCTTGGGCGTTGAGCAATTCCCCGCGTGTTGCCAAAACGAAGGGGTGAAAACTTGTCAACGGTTTAATCGTGACCGTCCATTCCCCTGCCCCGACCGGATAAAAGCCATAGCGGTGCAACTGGGCGACACAGTCGCCGCCCAATTGCCTGATGATGGGCAAAAACGCGTGTTGGATACCATCAAAGCTGGGGGCTAAAGGATTGTGTGTGCCCCCGACCAAAGTCAAACGCGAAGGCTGGCTTGCCATCAGCAAAGCGGGCAGCACAGTCTGGAACACCAGCGTGCTGCTGCCCGCACTGCCTACGGCAAAGCGGTAATTGCCCGCTTTGATAGAACTTGGGATAAATTCCAGCGCCGTGGAACCGATAGCCGCGCCTTTTACCTGTGCGTTGCAAATTTCGCTGATGGCCTTGACACAGGCCAGATGCTGGCGCATTAAGCCGGGAGTTTTGCGGCCTTGGCGGATATTGCGGATATGCACGGGCATACCTCGACACGCCGACAAGGACAAGGTTGTGCGCAGCACTTGGCCGCCACCTTCGCCTTGGCCACCATCAATTTCGATAATGCCGTCAACCTTTGACACAAACCACCTGCTTTAATGTGTGCATGATTTCCACCAAATCGCTTTGCGCCTGCATCACTTGTTCGATAGGTTTATAAGCCGATGGGGTCTCATCAATGACTGACTTGTCTTTGCGGCATTCCACGCCTTCGGTAGCGGCGACATGTTCCTCAACCGAGACATTTTTGATTGCCGCTGTCCTCGACATGACCCGTCCGGCTCCGTGGCTGCAACTGCAAAAGCTTTCTTCATTCCCCAAGCCACGGACGATAAATGATTTTGCGCCCATACTGCCGGGGATGATCCCCCATTCACCCAAACCTGCCCGTACCGCCCCTTTGCGGGTCAGAAACACGTTTTTGCCATAGTGATGCTCGCGGCTGACATAGTTATGGTGGCAGTTGACCGCCGCCAATTGAGCGTTAAAATTTAACCCCAGCGTACTTGATAATACCGCCAAAACCCGTTTCATCATCATGTCACGGTTAAGCTTGGCATAATGCTGCGCCCATTCTACCGCTTGGACATAATCGGCAAAATAATCGGAACCTTCAGGTAAATAGGCCAGATCACGGTCAGGTAATTGGATATGCCACCGCTGCATTTCCTTTTGCGCTAATTCGATAAAATGCGTACCGATACGGTTACCAACCCCGCGTGAGCCACTGTGCAACATCACCCATACCCTATCGTTTTCATCCAGACACACTTCGATGAAATGGTTGCCGGTTCCCAAGGTTCCCAAATGGTTGGCGTTATTGGTGTTTTTCAGCAGCTTATGTTTTTCGCACAACTGGCTAAACGGTTCCGCCAATTGACTTTGCCAAACTTGGGCGATATCTTCTGGCAACTCGCCCCACGCACCTTTGTCACGTCTGGAGCGGTTAAGGTCACGGCCATGCGGTACGGCACGTTCGATAGCATGACGGACATCACGCAAGGAATCCGGCAACTGGTCGGCGCGGATTTCGGTTTGCACCGCCATCATGCCACAACCTATATCCACACCCACTGCCGCTGGAATAATCGCGTTCAGGGTAGGCACAACGCTACCCACCGTTGCCCCTTTGCCCAAATGTACATCGGGCATGGCGGCAATCCATTTATGGATAAACGGCAGTCGCGACAAGTTTATCAATTGCTGACGGGCTTGGTCTTCAAACGGCACACCGCGCGTCCAAGTCTTGATGGGTACTCCACCTGTGGCTTGGGTCACTTCATACTTGTGTTCGCTCATGGCTAATCATCCTTTTCGTTGGGTTTGACACTGTATCGGGTTACTACAGCTAGTGCAAAGGCAATGCCAGCTTTTTCACAAAAATGAGCTGACAATACTATCAATAACTTACACAAAACAATGATCTTTTTGGTAAAACAGACTATAGTAATACCTATCCTAATAAATAACTTATTATCGAAATAGATAAGATGAAAACTGTCGTCATCAGCCTACTCGGCACTTCGCTGGACAATCGCGGCTTTAACCACAGACGCTGGGAACGGTGGCGGCCTACCTTATCCTTATGCCAGCACGAAGATTTGTTAATCGATAGGCTAGAATTGCTTTTCCAGAGCCGCTACCAGGACATCGCCGAAAAATTGACCGAGGATATTAAGACCATTTCCCCAGAAACCGAAGTTAATCATTATCATATTGAGCTTAACGATCCTTGGGACTTTGAAAGCGTTTATGCCCAATTATTGGACTTTGCCAGAAGCTATGCCTTTAATATCGAGCAGGAGCAGTATCTTCTGCACATCACCACGGGGACACATGTCGCGCAAATTTGTCTGTATTTGCTAACCGAAGCACGTTATTTGCCAGGACGGCTCATCCAGACATCACCTCCCTACAAAAATGAAAACCAGGCCGGGCATTATCAGATCATTGATTTGGACTTGTCCAAATACGATCAGTTAGCTTCGCGTTTTGCCAAAGAACATCAGGAAGGTGCCCATTACCTGAAAGGCGGCATTGAAACCCGTAACCTTGCGTTCAACAAAATGATCGAGCAGGTGGAAAAAGTCGCCATACGCTCACAAGAACCTATCTTGCTGACGGGGCCATCCGGTTCCGGCAAATCACAACTGGCCAAACGCATTTACCAGTTGAAGAAAAAGCGCGGACAATTGCCCGGCACTTTGGTCGAAGTCAATTGCGCGACCTTACGCGGCGATAATGCCATGTCGGCGTTATTCGGGCATGTCAAAGGGGCGTTTACCGGCGCGGTCATGGCGCGTAAAGGCTTGCTGGCCGAAGCCGATAACGGGCTGTTGTTTCTGGATGAGATTGGCGAATTGGGTTTGGATGAACAGGCCATGCTGTTGCGGGCGATTGAAGACAAGCGTTTTATGCCCTTAGGTTCCGACCAGGAAACAGGTAGCTATTTCCAGTTGATTGCCGGCACCAACCGCAATTTGTTTACGCAAGTGGAACAAGGGCGGTTTCGAGAAGATTTGTTGGCACGGATTAATTTATGGTCGTACCAATTGCCCTCGTTAAAACAGCGCTTGGAAGACTTGGATGCCAATATTGAGTATGAATTGGAAAAGTACAGCCACAAGACCAATACTCTGGTGGGTTTTAACAAGCAGGCTAAAGACCATTATTTGCAGTTCGCCAAATCACCGGAAGCGACTTGGAACAGTAACTTCCGCGACCTTA
>JACXTQ010000048.1 GCA_016919605.1 Methylovulum sp. | reverse complement strand
TCCAAAATGACCGTTTTGGCGCAATACGCATGTGCGCCATCAAATCAAGCGCGGTATACGAGGCAACACAGGCGATCATGACGGATAGCATGACCAAATTAAAATCGTACATTCCGTGCATTTTATACTCCTATTATTGGCAGGGCGGCCAGCCCCCTTAGCGCCGTAAGCCGTGTGCCGGCAACAGTGCGTAGGTTGTGCCAAACTCCCTGCCTAAGCTGTTATCTGTTTTATGGGATTTGTAAATACACATCCCATAAAGTATAGCCAAACAAAAAACCAATAGCTTAAAAGCAATGAAAATAGTTGTTATTGCCGCCATACCTCTATTAAAGAGAGCATCGGCTAGCCCTGCAAATTTCCATCATTTTTCGCTAGGCGGCGCTAAAATAACCGTTAAATTATTTTTTTAACCGCATCACTATGAAACCAATAGAACTTTTATCACCCGCCGGAACCCTTAAAAACATGCGCTATGCCTTCGCCTTCGGCGCCGATGCCGTTTATGCGGGGCTACCGCGTTATAGCCTGAGGGTGCGCAACAACGATTTTCTGGCAAGCAATTTGGCAACTGGCATTAATGAAGCCCACCAACAAGGCAAAAAGTTTTTTCTTGCCACTAATGTCATCCCCCATAACGCTAAAGTCAAAACTTTTATTAAAGATTTGGCCCCGATTATCGCCATGCAGCCGGACGCATTGATTATGGCCGACCCCGGCCTGATGATGATGACGCGGGAAGCGTGGCCAGACATGCCGATACACTTGTCAGTACAGGCCAATACCGTCAATTATGCGGCGGTCAATTTCTGGAAAAGCTTAGGGGTTGCGCGAGTGATTTTGTCGCGTGAATTGTCACTGGATGAGATTGCCGAAATCCGCCAGCGTTGCCCGGATATGGAATTGGAAGTGTTTGTCCACGGGGCGTTATGTATCGCTTATTCGGGCCGTTGCTTGCTGTCCGGTTATTTCAACCACCGCGACCCTAACCAAGGTACGTGTACCAACTCTTGCCGCTGGAAATACGACACCCTGCCCGCGCATGAAAATGTCGAAGGCGATACCGTGCTGGCGGGTGGCTCTTTATCGTTAGCCGATATTAGCACCGCCAGTTGCGGCGGTGCCGAACGCCATCCTTTGGCTGATAACATTTATTTTCTGGAAGAGGAAGGCCGTAAGGGTGAGTTGTTGCCGATCATGGAAGATGAAAACGGCACCTATATCATGAACTCAAAAGATTTACGCGCCATTGAGCATATCCATCGCTTGGTCGAAATCGGCGTGGACAGCTTAAAAATTGAAGGCCGCACCAAATCGCATTATTATGTGGCGCGTACCGCCCAATCCTACCGCCAAGCCATTGATGACGCTTTGGCAGGCCGCCCATTCCAACCGGAACTACTGGGTGTGCTGGAAAACTTGGCCAACCGGGGCTATACCGATGGCTTTTATCAACGCCACCACACCCACGAACAACAAAACTATATTACGGGTTATTCGCAAAGCCACCAACAGCAATTTTGTGGGGAAATCAGGGAATACGATCCTGTAACCGGACTTGCGACCATTGATGTCAAAAATAAGTTTACGGTGGGCGCTCAGTTGGAGTTGATCCTGCCGGAAGGCAATCGGGACATTACCGTTGAGCGTATGGAAGGCCTGTATGGGCAAGCCATGCAAGAAGCGTCCGGCGGTGGTTACGAAGTCAAAATACCGCTACCCAATATGGACGGCGGCTATGGCCTGTTGGCACGTTATACCACACAGGCTGAGGAAACCTGCGCATAAAGACGCGGGCTTTGGGGCGCAAACGGATTGCGCCCAACCACTATTGCCCAAACATCGCCGTCATTGTCATAGTGCTTTTAGGCGGCCTTCAGTACAAGCCTAACTGCAATTTGGCAACTTCTGACATCATATCACGGGACCAAGGCGGGTCCAGCACTACTTCGACATTGACACTGCCGACACCCGGTAAGGCGCGGATACCGCGTTCGACATCGCCCTGAATCACAGGGCCCATGCCGCAACCGGGAGCGGTCAGGGTCATCATGACTTGCACATCATACTGGCTGGCGGTGGTTGGGGTAACTTTGCAATAATAGACCAATCCCAGTTCGACAATATTGACTGGAATTTCAGGGTCATAAACTTTACGCATAGCCTCCCAGCAATTTTGCTCAACGGCTTCGGCACTGTCCTCTAAAATCAAGGCTTGCGAAGGCTTAACCTCCCTGCCCAAGGCATCGGCATCAGCGCCGGCAATGCGCACCATGTGCCCATAGTCGGTGATAATGGTAAAGCTATCGCCCAACGCTTGCTGGATAGTTACGGCCATCCCTTGCCGCAACATGCCCGCTGCGCCATCAGGGATGGTGATAATATCGACATCGCGGGTTAAAACAACGGTTTCTTTATCTGTCATAGTCGTTTCTTATAAATGGAAAGTACGGGCATCAATGGCTTGCCCTGTCACACCGATGCTTTGCGCACTGAATAAATATACATAAGCCTCCGCTAACGAGTCCATCAAAGGTAAACGGGCTTTATCTTCGGCAGGATAGGCGCGTTTTCTTAAGGGAGAGTTGACCGGCCCTGGAATAAGGCTATTGACCCTGACGGTACTGGTTGACTCCAATTCCGCCGCCAAAATTTTTGCCAAACCTTCTAAGGCGATTTTGGACACGCCATAAGCCCCCGAATAAGCAGGGGCGTTACGCGCCGAAGAATCGGAGGTCATCACTATCGAAGCATGTGGGCTTTTTTGCAATAACGGCAACAGCATCCGGCATAATAAAAACGGGGCGTTCAGATTGACATGCAGGCTTTGCCACCAATCCTTAGTGCTGATGTGTGACAAGGGCGAGAAGTGACTAAATTCCACCGCCGAATGTAGCAAACCTTGCAATGCGCCGTATTTTTCTTCAATCCGATCCGCCAATTCCTGATAATCGCTCTCATTAGCTCCGGCCAAATCAAACGGATACATAATCGGAGCCAAGCCACCGGTATCGACAATAGCATCATAAGCCGCTTCCAACTTTGGGATGGCTTTATCGAGCAAAATGATGTGCGCCCCTTGCTTAGCCAAAGCCAGCGCCGCCGTTGAGCCTAACCCCCCTCCTGCGCCAGTGATTAAAATGACATTATTCTTTAGCAACATAAGGTGGTGTCTATCCAAGTTAAAAGTTCGTGGGGGGTATTGATTAAGGCATCCGCGCCCCAAGTTTCCGGCCTATCGTCCGGTTTAAGATAGCCATACACTGCCGCCAGGGTTTTCATTTGGGCGTTTTTACCGGCGATAATGTCATGGTTGGCATCACCGACATACACACATTGCCACGGCTGCACCGCCGCCCTACGGCACGCCTCCAGCATCGGTTCGGTATGCGGCTTAGGGTATGCGGTGGTGTCGCCGCTAACGATACAGGCGGCGCGATCCGCCAATTGCAAGGCCGCCATCAACGGCAAGGTAAAGCGTTCGCGCTTGTTAGTCACCACGCCCCATTTCAGCCCTCGCGCCTCAATCGCCGCCAATGTTTCGGTAATACCGCTAAAAAACAGGCTGTGCTCGGCGATATTGTTCTGGTACAAATCCAGCATAGTGTCCAGTAAGGCGGCTTGTTCCGCCGCCGAGACCCTATCACCCAAACAGTCCTTAATCATCGCCGCCGCACCGTAAGAGATGTAAGGCCTAACCGCCGTCGGAGCAACTGTGGCAAAACCGTGCTGTTGAAAAGCCTTATTAAGGCAAGCGATCAGATCAGGTGCGGTGTCCACCAACGTGCCGTCCAAATCAAACAGCACACAAGCCAGCTCAAACTCAGTGGCCATCACGCTTACTCGGTACGTTCAAAAGCGGCGATATAATTTACGCCAATATCTTTGCTTAAACTGAATTGCTTGTTGAGCGGGTTATAGCTAATGCCGACCATACCTTGTAAAGTCAAGCCCGCCGACCGTGCACTCTGGCACAACTCGGACGGTTTGATAAAGGTTTTATAATCGTGAGTGCCTTTAGGCAGCATCTGTAACAGGTGTTCCGCCGCGACTATCGCCAACAAATACGCTTTCGGCTGGCGGTTTAGGGTTGAGAAAAACACCTTGCCGCCTGGTTTAACTAATTTGCTACACGCAGTGATAATAGAACCTGGATCAGGCACATGCTCGAGCATTTCCATACAAGTGACATGGTCAAACCCCGCCGGTTCTTGTTCGGCCAAGGCCTCGACACTGATTTTCTGATAATGGGCATTAATACCGGATTCCAGTCCATGCAAATCGGCCACATCCACCAATTCTTCGCTCAGGTCGATGCCTAGTGCCTGTGCGCCTTGCCCCGCCAAGGCTTCGGTCAAAATCCCGCCGCCGCAACCGACATCGACAACGCGTTGTCCCGCCAAATTGGCATAACGCTGGATAAAACCCAGCCGCAGAGGATTAATGTCATGCAGGGTTTTGAATTCGCCTTGCGTATCCCACCAGCGTTCCGCCATAGAGCCGAACTTGTGGATTTCGTGTAGATGTACGTTATCTGTCGTCATTATTGTGCCAAACCTTATTAGAGCCAGACCTTATGGTCAATGGCCAATAGTTTACTCTATTGCTAGGTTATTCGTCATGTTACGCGTGGTTTTTTCTTCAATGACCACTTAGCCTGCCCAGAATCCTTAGCAAAAACAATAGATGGACAAAATCCTGCAAAACGGTAAAATTAAACGGTTAAATGACCCTAACTCCAGTAACTTCCGTACCGCATTAATGGCAACCATCACCGTATTAAATGGCCCTAACCTTAACCTTTTAGGATTGCGCGAACCCAGCCATTACGGAAACAAAACCTTGGCGGATATCCAATCCGCACTGGAGCAACAGGCAGCCGAACTGGGCCATCACTTAAGCTTTCACCAAACCAACGCCGAACATGAACTGATTGGGCTCATCCATCAGGCCTACCATGACCGCGTCAGCTTCATCATTATAAACCCAGCCGCCTTTACCCACACCAGCGTGGCGATTCGTGACGCATTGCTGGCAACGCAAATCCCTTTTATAGAGGTTCACCTATCTAACGTGTATGCGCGTGAACCTTTTAGAAAACACTCCTATTTCTCAGATATTGCCAAAGGCGTTATTTGTGGATTGGGCGCAACCGGATACCAACTGGCCTTACAGGCCGCGCATCAGATATTAGCCGAGAGACAATGAAAACAATGGATATTAGAAAAATTAAAAAACTTATCGAAATGCTTGAAGAATCGGGTATTGCTGAACTGGAAGTTAAAGAGGGCGAAGAAAGTATCCGCATCAGCCGTTATGGCAGCCAAGCCGCGCCTATGGCTTACGCCCCCCAAATGGTTGCACAACCAACGATTGCCGTAGCCCCGGCGACAACCCCTAGTGCCGCTGCGGAAGAAGCCGTCAGCGGCCATGTCCTCAAATCTCCGATGGTCGGCACGTTTTACCGCTCGGCCTCACCTGGCACAAAAGTGTTTGTCGAAGTTGGCCAATCCGTGCAAGTAGGCGACACCTTGTGCATTATCGAAGCGATGAAAATCCTCAACCAGATCGAAGCCGACCACACGGGCACCATCAAGCAAATTTTGGTGGACAACGCCGAGCCTGTCGAATACGGACAGCCTTTATTCATCATTGAATAACACGGGAATTAGGAAGTCATGTTCGATAAAATTGTTATCGCCAATCGCGGCGAAATAGCCCTGCGCATCTTACGCGCTTGCCGGGAATTGGGCATTAAAGTGGTCGCCGTCCACTCCGAAGCCGACCGTGACTTAAAACACGTCCGACTGGCTGACGAATCGGTGTGCATAGGCCCTGCCGCCTCCGCCGACAGCTACCTGAACATTCCGGCCATCATCAGCGCCGCTGAAGTCACCGATGCCGAAGCCATCCATCCCGGCTACGGGTTTTTGTCAGAAAACGCTGATTTTGCCGAAAAGGTCAAACAAAGCGGCTTTGTCTTTATCGGCCCTAATGCCGACACCATCCGTATGATGGGCGACAAAATCTCCGCCAAAAATGCCATGCTGGCGGCGGGGATTCCCTGCGTTCCCGGCAATAACGACCCGTTGTCCGACGACAACAAAAAAAATCTCAAACTGGCGCAAGAAATCGGTTATCCGGTCATCATTAAAGCCGCTGGCGGTGGCGGTGGTCGCGGTATGCGCACCGTCCATACCGAAGCCGCCCTCATCAACGCCATTGCCATGACTAAAGCCGAAGCCGGCAGCGCCTTTGGCAACCCGACCGTGTACATGGAAAAGTTTCTTGAAGACCCCCGCCACATCGAGTTTCAAGTAATGGCGGACTCTTTCGGCAACGCGATACATTTGGGCGAGCGCGATTGCTCCATGCAGCGGCGTCACCAAAAAGTCGTTGAAGAAGCGCCCGCCCCCGGCATCACCGAAGCGCAACGTAAAGCCATTGGCGAACGCTGTGCCAAAGCGTGTGTTGACATCGGCTATCTAGGTGCCGGTACTTTCGAGTTTTTGTATGAAAAAGGCGAGTTTTATTTCATCGAAATGAACACCCGCGTCCAAGTTGAGCATCCGGTCACGGAAATGGTCACAGGCTTTGACATCGTCAAAGAACAACTGCGCATCGCCGCCGGCGAGCGTTTGTCCATCACCCAAGACCAAGTCAAAATCCAAGGCCACGCGATTGAATGCCGCCTCAACGCCGAAGACCCAAACACCTTCATGCCTTCCCCTGGCAAGATTGAGCAGTTCCACATGCC
>JACXTQ010000347.1 GCA_016919605.1 Methylovulum sp. | reverse complement strand
TATTCGTTTTAATAATCAATAGATTGCTACGAAAAACATACCGTAGGTCGGGTTAGCGATAGCGTAACCCGACAGAATCCGAGCGGTACACGTCGGGTTACGCTATCGCTAACCCGACCTACGATAATTTTATCTAGTTGATAATAAATATAAAAATACTTAACTTAATGGCAATGGGCTGGCAGGTGTGTAGACGTTGCGGTGCAACGTCTCTACGATCAATCTTTTGTACGCGTTTAAGGCTTCGTGGTATTGTTGGGCGCTGTCATTTTTGGGAGACGCTCATGCGTGATGAGCGGGATCATTAAGGGGGGCTGGTTTGTTAAAACGTATCGAATCCGAAAGCGATTATGAGCAAGCTACGGCCTTGCTTAACAACTTGCTTGATATTGTTTTGGCTGATGCCAGCCATCCTTTGTATTCGTTGGTTTCAGTGGTGGGCGATTTGCTTGAGGCGTATGAAATTAAGTGTGAGCCTATGGCTTAAGTTAAGGGCATGGCAAGGAAAATCCCTGCCATTATGCGGAAATTAATCTGTTTTTGCGCTCTCTGTCGGTGCTGGAGCGAATTCAGTGCCGCGTAATTGCTTCCATTCCGGTTCGTCTTGCATCAGTTTGTCTAAAAAGGCTATGAATTCTTTGTATTTTTCTTTTATTTGCTCTTCGGATATATTTTTATCGGCACGGTTTTTATAGACACGCTTGGTTAATATATCTAAATCGCCTACGGTGATTCTGTCGCCGATTTTGGCTAAGGGGAATAACATGCGGGGACTGATTGAATCTAAGGGAAAACTTTGTTGAACCCAAACACAATTATTTTCTTTTTTCAAGAGTGGAAAAATATTTGGGTTTTCTAATCCCAATAACTTAAAACGGTTTAGACAAGGGATGGTTTCTCTTTTTAAACGGCTATGTATTCTATTGTTTTCAATTAATATTTTTTTGCAATAATCATATATCATATCTTCATAAATAGGTTCACCGTCTTGCTTACTAAGCTTTAGTGCTTCCGCGCCATTTTTTAATAAAAATGATGACTTAAAACCGTTATTTTTTAATGCGTTATTTATTAAATCGGTTGTTCCTCCACGCTCAAATCTAGGCTTAGATACTAGAAGTGTATTGCTGTCTAAATTTTCATTTAGAAGCTCTTCTAACCGTTGTTTAGAGTCTGGTAATTCGTAAATTTCGTAAAATAGAATGGTATCGTAACAAACTAATTCTTCTATTTTTTTTGTTCCTTGTTTAGTCTCAATTGAAAGTTTATTCCAATCGCAAAAATAATTAGGGTTAGGGATATTCCATCTTTGTAACTCATATTCCGCTGCAATCTTTGCTTTACAGTCTTCATTTAAGCTATTGTAGTAATGGTGGCCTTTTGGGCTTTCAAAAAATGCTTGAATAGTTTTACTAATGCGATCAAATAATTTTTCCTTATCGTTGTCTTCTTTAAGGCGATTCCGATCAATAGTAAGTATTTTGTCCGCTTCGGTGTCTAACAAATTTATGGAGACCGAAAATAAATTAATATATGAATAACGATTTTTAAGTATTTGTCCTCTATAGAAATAATTAATTTGATGATTCAATCCGAATGAAATATCAATTAATTCTAAGTTTGTGTCAGGTGAATAAAAATAGGCTTCGCTTTTTAAATAACACTTTGGAGTTATTTTTTTAGATGAATTTAGGTTATCATCGTCAAAACTCAAATTTCCTGTTAAACAGCTACAGTCAAAAATTTCAACAATATCATTGACTAGCTTTATTATATGAAAGTCTTCGGTGGTTGAAGATTCTAATAGCCCATCATATTTTTCCAATATTTGGTTTACTATCTCTACAGATGCATGGCTTGGGATAGTCGTTTTATCAGTCTTATAAATAAAACTCAACTGACAACCATAATGTGAAAACCCCCAAGGATTAACCTCTTTTTCGTTAGGATTGTTTATTTCAATTCTGGTGGGTTCTGTGATAACCCGAAAATAAACATTGCCCTGTTCTTTTTTATCTGTAGGATTTGTCACCCTAATCAGCAAAGTTTCGCCTGTATCAATACTGCGGGTTTCCAACCAGACTTCATCGGTCAGTAAAAAGACGCTGTGAAAGCCAATGCCGAAAATACCGGAAGGCTTCATCCAGATGGGCATTTGGTCAATGATGGCCCTTTTTTTAAGGTTCTTTTTAGAACTGCCCATTTGTAGCATAAACTTTAAATCGTCTATAGATATGCCGATTCCTGAATCAGTAATGGTGACGCGCCAATAATTGTAGCGTTCCTCTTCTTTTACCTTTTCTATCGACACATCAATGGTATAGCGGCTTAAAATATCAAGCGTTTCTTTAGAGCGCGGTGCACTATCGCGTTTAAGATAGGGTTTAGGTTGCGGGGTGCAATCTTCACCGTGTTCGCGCCAGATTCTTATCAACGTGGCATCCACGGCGTTTTGCAATAATTCGCGCATGGCTTGTTCTTTGTTTTCATATAAGCCTGCACCTTGCAGCAATTCAAATATCCGATCCCGATCAAGGGTAAAGTGCGGGCGTTCATTTTCATTGAACACTTGCCAGTCTTTTAAATGTGGTTTCAAAGCACCAACGGACGGCAAGAAGCCAAAATCGCGGCTAGGTACGATGTCAAACCATTGGCTCATCTGATTTTTGACTTCCTCGCGTAGCCAGCCGAACCAGTTTGTGGTTTCGATATAGCTTTCATAGCTGGGGCATTCGGCCTCAATTTCGATACGGTCAGTATCGGCGCGGAAGTAACGGATAGCTAGGTGCTTATCATAATGGGCTTGGCTAGTGGTGGGTAAGTCGCCGGCCATTTTCATCATCACCGGACAAAAACGGTTATCATCCAAATCCAGTAAATCACCCAAGCGCAATAAACAGGCGATAAAGCGCGGGTGGCAGTCATCGGTGCCGATACTGACTTGCTGTTGGGGCAGTTGCATAACTTCTGCAAAAGGTTTGCCGTGATAGGCGCAGATTTTGCCCAATAACCTGAATAAGCGGTCGGGGATTAATTCGGTGCGCGGTGAGTTTAAGCCTATTTCTGCAAAGGGTTGGGCAATAATGGCCTGGGCGCGGTCAGGGTGTTGGCTGCGGTAAAAATCGGCGACAATTTCGCGCCACAATTTGTAGGTATACAGGGGCGAAAAATAAACGGTGGCAAAAACCGAGCTGGCAGTGTCGATTTTGCTGGCAAGCAAGGCCTCCATAAGAATTAGGGTGTCGCCGTGTGCGGAATGCTTGGTTTTTTCGACATGTTTTTTTATAGCGCCAAAATCTTTATTCAGTTGCGTGTCAGTGATTACCATACCAATGTCATGAAGATAGGCGGCTTCCAGCAGTAGCCACGTGTCGGTGGCGCTCAGTTTTGCGATGTTGGCCGGCCCTAAAAGCCGTTCGATATGCACCAATATTTGCCTTGAATGGGAGTCATCATGACGGCTGTAATGCGGGAAATAGGCGCTGACGTTTTGTAGGGTTTTAGCAATCAGCGTTTCGTCAAACGCCCATTGGGCTTTCAGATGCCTATAACTCGCATCATCTTTTGCACAGTCTTCCAAGTGCTTTATCAGTTGTGTTGCCATCAGTGTATTACCCTAATAATTGCATCAGCCTAAAAATTACGTTATTTTTCGCATATCTTTGGATTAACGGCAATGTTTATTTTTAAAGTGCACAGTGGCTTACGCCGGATTTTTTCTATGGAATGTACCTTACCACGCTGTTTGCAAGGTTGGCCCTGTGGTATTTGCTTTGCCATCCGGTCGCCTATTATCGGAATGGGTTCTAACGCCTATGTTGATTCGCAATTCATCAATATAGGGGGCGGACGGTATCTGGAAAGAATTTTCCGACACCTGCCTCGCCATCACCGAAGGCCTTTGATACGCTTGCGGTATGTCAGGCTATTACGGGCGGCTTTCCATTTTCGCAATTGGATATAAAATATCAATAGGGCTTAGATACGGTAAATTTTTGTGTAAATCATATCGTTTTTTGCACATCCGCCGTTTAACGGCAATGTTTATCTTCAACTGGCGTTGAAAAAATGCGTTGAAAAAATGCACGGTGGCTTATATCCTGAGCCGCATAGTGTGTCTTAATTTTCAATATTTCAGGAATAACCATGTCAAGCATAGAAAAAGCAACGGTCGAGCAGTTGCTAAGAACATTTATCGACCCTAATAATGGGGTTGATTTAGTCACGGCAAAGTCGGTCAAGGCGATTACGGTGGATGGTGGTCATGTCAGTGTCAAGATAGAGCTGGGTTATCCGGCCAAAAGCATTGTCGCGTCTATGCAGGCGGACATTGAGCGGCATCTGCGCAGTTTGGCGGCGTTTGAGAGCCTGACGGTGGAGGTCGGTGTCAAAATTATTGCCCATGCCGTCCAGCAAACTTTAAAGCCCTATCCGCAGATTAAAAATATTATCGCTGTCGCTTCGGGTAAGGGCGGGGTTGGCAAATCGACAACGGCGGTCAATTTGGCTCTGGCGTTGGTGGCGGAGGGTGCGAATGTGGGCATTTTGGATGCGGATATTTATGGCCCTAGCATCCCGACCATGTTGGGCTTGTCGGGTTCGCCGGAAAGCCACGACAATAAGACTAT
Organism: Methylovulum sp.; assembly: GCA_016919605.1. Classification (GTDB taxonomy): domain Bacteria; phylum Pseudomonadota; class Gammaproteobacteria; order Methylococcales; family Methylomonadaceae; genus Methylovulum. Next base: position 12,809 of record JACXTQ010000347.1, on the reverse strand, counting down.
GATGCCCAAGGTGGCTTATGGTGTGCAGACCATTTCTATCGGCTATTTGGTGCAAGCCGAGCAAGCGATGATTTGGCGCGGGCCGATGGCGACCAATGCCTTGCAGCAGTTGCTACGCGATACCAATTGGGATAATTTGGATTATCTGATTATTGATTTGCCGCCCGGCACGGGTGATATTCAGTTGACTTTGGCACAGCATATCCCGGTCAGTGGCGCGGTGATTGTCACCACGCCACAAGATATTGCCCTGATTGATGCGCAACGCGGGTTAAGTATGTTCGCCAAGGTCAATGTGCCGGTGTTGGGTATTGTCGAAAATATGAGCCTGCATATCTGTTCGCAATGCGGCCATGAAGAGGCCATTTTTGGCACGGGCGGCGGCGTGGTGATGGCGGAATCGAATCGGGTTGATTTTCTGGGGGCGTTGCCGTTGGATATTAATATCCGCCAAGATGCCGATTTGGGGCGGCCAACGGTGGTCGCTGACCCTGATGGCCGTGCCGCTGAAATTTATAAAGCCATTGCGCGGAAAACGGCGGCAAAATTGGCGCTGAAAGCCAAGGATTTCAGTGCGCGTTTCCCGACTATTGTTGTGCAAAATAGCTAATCTTTGGATACCGGCAGCACGTTTGTTTCACAGGCGTGTTGCAATCGGTTTATGATAAAATGGATAAATTTTATTTAATCATGGGATTACCAAGCTATGAGCATTAAGTGCGACAAATGGATACGCCGTATGGCACAACAGCACGATATGATAGAACCTTTTGCCAGCGGGCAAATTCGGCAATCAGAGCGTGGGCCGATTATTTCTTATGGCACGTCCAGTTATGGTTATGATGTCCGTTGTTCAGACGAATTTAAGATTTTCACTAATATTAGTTCCGCTATTGTTGACCCGAAAAACTTTGACTCCAGCAGTTTTGTCGATGTGCGATCAGATGTCTGCATCATCCCGCCCAATTCTTTTGCTTTGGCTCGCACAGTCGAGTATTTTCGTATCCCGCGTGATGTGCTGGTGATTTGCCTAGGCAAATCGACTTATGCCCGTTGTGGCATTATCGTCAATGTCACGCCTTTGGAACCCGAATGGGAAGGCCATGTAACCTTGGAGTTTTCCAATACGACCACCTTGCCCGCAAAAATCTATGCCAATGAAGGCGTGGCACAGATGTTGTTTTTGGGCGCGGATGAAATCTGTGAGACTTCTTATAAAGATAGGGGCGGCAAATATCAGGGGCAAACCGGGGTGACGTTGCCTAAGGCTTAAGGTTTCCCTATTCTGCCATTTCTAGCGAGACTGTATGAACACACTAAAAAAATTAAATTTTATCTTGTTGTTGCTGGCTTCATCGGCAAGTTATGCAGTTAGTTTTGATTGTAACAAGGCCGCCGCGCTAGTAGAGAAGGCGATTTGTTCAGAGTCGGCGCTGTCTGATCTGGATGATGTGTTAGCCCGTGCGTATAAAAGGGCTGAGGCTAATACGGCGGATAAAAACGGCCTGAAAAGGGCGGAAATTAAATGGCTAAAGCAGCGCAACCAATGTCAGGACTCCGAGTGCATTACCCGTATCTATGAAACTAGGATCAAAGAGTTACAGGCTATACCTACCACTCCTGATAAGGGCTTAAAAAATGTGGTGATGGGGCGTTGCCACATGAACTCGTGTTGGTGGTGGCGGGTTGACAAGACCGAGCTGGTCAAAGAAGGCGACCGAGGCCAATTATTTAAGGTTGAGGTGGCGACCACCAGCGCCGACTATGCCGAGCAGGACGTGGACAAAAACGGTTATCCAGATTTTCCCGCAAAAAACGCCCGATGGGAAAAGGGTAGTGAAGCGTATATGTTTTGCTCGAAAACCCGTCCGGCTTATATTGAGTATGACTTAAAAGACAAAACGTTTATGGCGGACAACCCTTTTGACGAAAAAGGTGTCAGTTCTGGCGCTACTGAAGGTGTGGGCAATCTTTATGCCTATGTCTGTCATGTGGAGCAGCCGCCGGTATTGGATATGCCCCCTGAACGGGCCTTTTTTTCGGTGGTGCTGGAAAAGCCCACGGATATTTTTAATTATCCTATAAAATAGCTCGGATCAGGCCGCCCCCTAGCATCGGGGGTGGCCTAAGGTGTTCCCGCCTTATTTTGTCCCGTCTTAAACGCCTAGGAATTTGCCCATGCACGTTGACACCCTTATCCATGCCCGTTGGGTCATACCCGTAGAACCCACCTCAGTGACTTTGGAACATCATTCGCTGGTCATTCATCAGGGTAGGATTATTGATTTGTTGCCTACCGCCGATGCGCAAGTCCGGTATCAGGCGACTGCTACGGAAAACTTGCCTGACCACGCGCTGTTACCAGGTTTTGTCAATAGCCACACCCATGCGGCGATGACCTTATTGCGGGGCAGGGCGGATGATTTGCCGTTGATGGATTGGCTGCAAAATCATATTTGGCCGTTAGAAGGCCAATGGGTCAGTGAAGAATTTGTCAGGGATGGAACGGATTTGGCGATTGCCGAAATGCTGGCAGGGGGGACAACCTGCTTTAATGATATGTATTTTTTCCCTGACATCAGCGCCCAGCAAGCCATACGCCACGGCATCCGCGCCAGTATCGGGCTAGTGGTGTTCGATTTTCCGACCGTGTGGGCGGACAATAGTGCCATGTACCTGAGCAAGGCGGTGGCCTTGCATGAGCAATTGCAAGGTCAAGCCTTAATCACCACCACGTTTGCCCCACACGCACCTTATACGGTTTCGGACGGCCCTTTGCAGCAGGTGTTGGCTTTGGCGGGCGAGCGCGGTACGCCTATCCATATCCACGTCCATGAAACTAAGCACGAAGTCGAACAAGCGCAAGTGGACAGCGGCAAGCGACCTTTGCAACGGCTGCATGAGCTGGGTTTGCTGAACCCTTCGTTGTTGGCCGTCCATGCGACCCAGCTTAATGAGGCCGAAATCCAATTGTTGGCAAAGACAGGGGCGCATATCATCCATTGCCCCGAATCTAATCTGAAGCTTGCCAGTGGTTTTTGTCCGGTTGCCCGATGCCTTGCCGCCGGGATTAATGTCGCTTTAGGCACGGATGGCGCGGCGAGCAACAATGACTTGGATATGCTGGGCGAAATGCGCACGGCGGCGTTATTGGCCAAAGCGGTCGCCGATGATGCCAGTGCCGTACCAGCCATGACCGCATTACAGATGGCGACCATCAACGGCGCGAAAGCCTTAGGCTTAGATAAGGAGATTGGTTCCTTAACCGTGGGCAAGGCCGCCGATGTGATTGCCATCGACTTGAGCCATTTGGAGACCCAGCCGGTGTATTGCCCTATCTCGCAAATTGTTTACGCCGCCAGCCGCCATCAAGTGACCAATGTTTGGGTGGCGGGCAAGCAATTGTTAAGGCAACGGCAGTTAACTTCAATGGATAGGGCGGCTTTGCAAGCAAAAATCGCCATCTGGCAACAACGGTTGGCGGGTTGATGGTTGAAGCCGATAAGATAGCTATTATGAAGCAACCGATCCTTGCTGTTGAACGTTTAAGCGTGGCTTTCCAGTCTGGTGTCAATGTGGTGGATGACATCAGTTTTGTGGTGTATCCGGGCGAAACTTTCGCGCTGGTGGGCGAGTCCGGTTCGGGCAAGTCCATCACCGCCTTGTCAGTTTTGCGCCTGTTGCCACCGAATGCGCAGATTAACGCCGAGGTCATTGCCTTGCAGGGCGAAAATTTGCTGGCGTTGCCGGAAATGCAGTTATGTAAAGTGCGTGGCCGCCGGATAGCTTATATTTTTCAAGACCCGATGTCAGCGTTAAATCCGGTCATGACTATCGGCCAACAAATCGCCGAAATCATCACCCTGCATTTTTCCTTGGCCGAGACAGCCTTACAGCAACGGGTGCTGGAATTGTTGCGGCAAGTGGAAATCCCCAACCCGGAGCAACGGCTGAACGCGTTTCCGCACCAACTGTCCGGCGGCCAGCGGCAACGGGTGATGATTGCGATGGCCTTAGCCGGGCAACCGGATTTGCTGATCGCCGATGAGCCGACCACCTCTTTAGATGTGACCATACAGGCGCAAATCCTGACGCTGTTGAAAACTATCCAGCAACAAACGGGTATGGCTTTGTGGCTGATTAGCCATGATCTGGCCCTGGTGTCCAGCATTGCTGACCGTATTGCCGTGATGCAGCACGGCAAGATTGTCGAAACTGGGGCGGGTGCTGATTTTTTCCGGCATCCCAAGCACCCTTACACGCAAAAACTACTCAACGCATTGCCGTCTATCGCCAGTGTCAAAACGCCGGATGATACGTTTGGGGCTACGCCCTTATTACAGGTCAAGGATTTTTGCTGTTATTATCCCATTCGTAAAGGCTTGTTCCAGCGGGTTGCCGATTATGTCAAAGCGGTGGACGGGGTCAGTTTTGAACTGGCCGCCGGCAAGACCTTAGCACTGGTCGGGGAGTCCGGCTGCGGTAAAACCACCTTGGGCAAAAGCCTGTTAAACTTGTTGCCACATAACAGCGGCCAAGTATTTATGGACGGCATCGCCCTGCATGAGTTGGGCGGCGAGGCGTTAAGAAAGCAACGGGCGGCCATGCAAATGGTGTTTCAAGACCCGTTTGCGGCGATGAATCCGCGTATGTTGATTGGCGACATCATCGCCGAAGGCATCACCGCTTTGTATCCTGAAGTCAGTGGTGAAGAGCGCAAAAACCGTGTCCGGCAGTTGTTGCAGCAAGTCGGCTTGCCGGAAGAGTCGGCCTTGCGTTATCCGCATGAATTCTCCGGCGGCCAACGCCAGCGCATTTGCATTGCACGGGCGTTGGCCGTCAAGCCGCGTTTGATTGTCTGCGATGAGCCGACCAGTGCCTTGGACGTGTCGGTGCAAGCGCAAATTATCGGTTTGCTGAAAACTTTACAGCGGGAGCAAGGCGTGAGTTATTTGTTCATCACTCATGACTTGGCGGTGGTGGCGGAAATAGCCGATGCCGTGGCGGTGATGTATAAAGGCAAGATCATTGAGCAAGGCAGTGCCGAGCAAGTATTGACCAGGCCGCAACAAGAGTATACCAAGCGGTTGCTGTCCGCCGTGCCGGTTTTGCGGGTGGCTAATGGCTAAGTCGGTAATTATAACGCCAAAACCATATACCAATGTAAGTTATAAGTATTTTTAGGCAAGGTTTGGTCTGGTGGCCGCTGCTTGGCCGCCATTTTATGCCAAAAATTGCGTTAAAGCTTAGTTTTGCCAAGATTCTTTAACGCCGATTGACAAATTCGGCTATTCTTATCAGCTTCTAACATTAAAACCGTCCGATATGTCTTTTACAAGCCAAAGTGAACAGTTATTGTCCCGCTGGGGGAAGTGGAGCGTTGCCCATCCTTGGCTCGTTTTGCTCGTTGTCAGTATCTGTACCTGGATGGCATTTATCTATGCCGCCAATAACCTTAGCATCAATACCGACACTACCGAGCTAGTTTCACCCGATGCTCCGTTCCAGAAAACCAGCCGCCGTTTTGAGCAGGCGTTTCCGCAAGACATACGTACCTTATTGTTGGTGGTGGAGTCCGGTACGCCCGAGTTGACCAAATCGGCGACCGAACGCCTTAGCCGTTTGCTCAGTGCCGACACGGTCAATTTCGAGTCGGTCTATACCCCTAATGACAACCCCTTTTTCCGGCGCAATGGCTTGTTGTATTTGGATAAACCAGAGTTGCAAGATTTATCGTCAACCTTATCCGAAGCCCAGCCTTTCATTGGCCGGATTTATCAAGAAACTCATTTATCGGGTTTTTTCTCTATTATTGATGATGCGCTGACTTCAACTGGCGAAAATGCTACGGTGCCGGTAGATTTGCCAGTCATGATCACTAAAATTTCCGAAGTTTTGCATCAGACCATGAATGGCGGCAAAGCCTTGTTGTCCTGGGAAGAGCTGATTACCAACAGTAAAAAAGTCACTACCAAAAACAGCTTTATCATCGTCCGGCCAAAATTTGATTATACCCGTATCCGTCCTGCCGAAGAGGCGATTGACTCGGTGCGCAAGGCGGTAGCGCAAATTCAAGAACCTGATTTGCCAGAAGTTAAGGTCTGGTTAAGCGGGGAGGTGGGGTTGGAAGATGACGAATTGTCGGGCATCAGCACGGGTACGTTTAATGCCAGCTTATTTTCGGTGGTGGTCGTACTGGGAATTTTGTTGTTGGCTTATCGCTCGGTCTATCTAACCCTTGCCACTCTCGTCACGTTGGCGTTGGGTATGGTGTTGTGCGGGGCGTTCGCGGCGGCGGCGGTCAAGGAATTGAACCTTATCTCAGTGGCTTTTGCAGTTTCCAACATCGGGCTTGGGGTCGAATATGCCATCCATTTTTGCCTGCGTTACCATGATAACGTCAATCGCCATATCGGTAAGGATCGGGCTATTATCGGTACCTTAATGTCCACCAGCCCTTCGTTATTATTATGTGCGGGCACCACCGCCATTGGCTTGTATGCGTTTATCCCCACCGATTATCAGGGGGTTTCTGAATTGGGTCTATTAGCGGGCACTAGTTTGTTTATCTGCCTTATCGTGACCTTGATCGTCTTACCGGTGATGCTGAAAATCATTCCGATGCAAACGCCTAAGGTTATGGTTGTTAAATCGACCCCCTCTGCCGAAGGTATTGAGCATTTACCAGAAAAGCTGGCGGCGTTAATGATGTGCCATGCCAAACTTATCGCCGGTATTGTTGCGGCTTTGGCGGTGGGGGCGGCGTTTTTGATACCACAAGTCAAGACCGATTTTAATCCGATTAACCTGCGTGATCCGAATACGGAGTCGGTGATTGCTTTTAAAAAGCTGACACAAGACAAGGAAACCACGCCCATGACCTTGACCGTGCTGGTCAAGGATGCGGAAAAAGCCAAGGCTTTGCAAAAGCGATTGGCAACTTTGGACAGTGTTGACAAAACGGTTAGCCTATTTGATTTTCAACCAGAAGATCAAGACGATAAATTGGCTTTGATTGAGGATATGGATTTGACGATGGGCTTGCAGGCGCGTGAATTTCCACCGTTGAATATGGACAACAATCCGTTGCCTGCCATTAAGCATTTGTTGCAGACGTTGGCCACAGTATTGCCTAAAAAGACCAACACGAACGAGATCGCTGTATTGACTGCATTCCAAACCGAGTTGCAAGGTGTGCAGACTGAATATGACGCACGTTTGCAACCTTATCGGCATGCGTTTGTCGATAAGTTACAAACGGCCTTGTTAGGTACGTTACCGCAGGTGATGAATGAACTGCTTGGCAGTTTTGATGCCACACAAGTCACCTTTAATGATATTCCTGCCGACATTAAAAACCGTTGGCTAAGCAAAGAAGGTTGGTATCGCATCCAAATATTCCCTAAACAAGATTTGAATGATCTGGATAATATGGTGCACTTTATCAGCGAAGTGCAAACCTTAGAGCCGGACGCGACCGATTTGCCTGTCTTGTATTGGGAGTCCATGAAAGCTGTGGTCGGCGCTTTTCAGGAGGCCATCACTATTGCTTTAATCACTATTGCGCTGGTGTTGTTTAGCATTCGCCGTAACTTAACCGATACCTTGCTGATTATGACCCCTTTGGTGCTGGCGGGCTTGTTTACCATGGCCAGTACAGTGCTGACCCATACCCCCATCAATTTTGCCAATATTATCGCTCTGCCGCTGTTATTGGGCTTTGGTGTCGATAACGGTATCCACATGGTTGAAAAGTTGCGGCATTCAGCTATTGAAGAGCAGAATATGTATCAGTCCAGCACAGCCCGGGCTATGTTCTATGGTGCCCTGACCACTAGCTCCAGTTTTGCCGGACTGGCGTTTTCAAGTCATGAAGGTATTGCCAGCATGGGTTTGATTATCACGATAGGGATTTTTTGGATTATGACGGGCACGTTTATCATTTTGCCAGTCTTAAGCAAGTTGGTATTGAAGGATGTCAAAACAAATGTTTGATCAAAAAGGATAATAGACCATTATTGCCCAGCGGATAAGCAAAAGCGGGTTAGGCGGCCAAGGTGTAAGTTTTGGGTGTTGTAGGCATGAATTTGGACGATTACCTTTTGTTATGCTATGTTTCTAACCTTTAACTAAAAGCAGATGCAGTTATACGGCTATATATTTAACATGGCTTGCTACAGGGTTGTTATAACGTATGAATTATAAGATACCTTTATGCTTGCTAGCACTGGGCTTGGCTAATATCGGCTATCTGGCGATAGTACACTTTGTGCCAGAACTGTATGTGCTGCCTTATGAGGATAAATTGCCCGAAGGTTTGCTGGCATTAAACAGCGTGGCGTTTATGGTTTTGTTACTGGCTTATCTTTGGCAATGGCGTAGCCAATTTGGACATGGCGATGAAGAGCTTGAGGCTGAAGGGGTTGGCTATCAGATGCCCGTCTTATCACCGCAAAACCAAGATTATTTACGTGTTATTGAGCATATACCCGATTTTTTGTGTCTGAAAGACGCTGATGGACGTTGGCTGCGGGCTAACCGCGCTTATCTGCTTAGTCTCAGTTTGCAGGATGTGGATTACATCGGCAAAACCGATGAAGAGCTGATATTTTGCCCACAAGCCAATGCACGGGCTTTGCGGTTGGGCGGCATCCAAGACAAAAGCGCCTGGCATTTGCGGCGCAAAGTTAAAGAAACTCGAATTATTCCCCGTCAAGATAACAAAAACGAGATTCTGGAGATTAGCAGGACACCCGTTTTTGATATTATGCAAAACCGCGCACATTTGCTTATCACTGGACACTTTATCAACCAAACGGAAAAGCATAAGTTTAGCCAGGTAGAACAGGCTTTTCAGGTTTGTCATTTGAGTTTTGTATTTTTGGATGCCCATTTTCGGATTAGTCGGGCGAATCCTGCGTTCACCCGCTTGACGGGATATGTGTCTGACGAATTATATCTCCACCCCCTATCGGGGATTATTGATGACCAGATTGATCTGTTGCGCACGGATTTTTTTAATAACGAGCAAGAAGTGTTGTGGTCAGGGGAATTGAATTGTCGACATAAAAACGGCAAGCGGTTTCCAGTTAAGCTGGATATTATCGCCATTGCCCAAGAAGGTCAGGAAGTCAGTTATTTTGCCACGTTGTTTGATATAACGACCCAAAAGCAATCTGAACAACGGGTGATGCAAATTGCCCATTATGACGATTTGACCGGTTTGGTGAATCGAGTTGTGTTTTTTGACCGCCTCAACCAATTTTTGAAATCCGTCAAACATCAGTCCTATTTTGCGGTGATTTTCTTTATTGATTTGGATCGCTTTAAAACGGTCAATGATTCTTTAGGTCACGATGCCGGCAACACCTTGCTAAAAGAGGCGGCGGTGAGGTTGCGTGCCATTATGCACGATGATGACGTGGTGGCGCGTTTAAGCGGTGATGAATTTGCCTTGCTAAGGCTTAACCAAACCGCCCATGAACAGGCTTTATATTCGGCATCGATGATTGCCGGCGAGATTATCCATAAGTTGTCGGAAGTGTTTTATATCCAAAGCCGCGAGGTCTTTATCGGAGCTAGTGTCGGCATTTCCATCTATCCTGATGATGGTGCGGTGGCTGAGGTATTGCTCAAACATGCTGACATTGCTATGTACGAGGCTAAAAAGCAAGGTCGCAACAATTATCAGTTTTACAAAAAAGATTACGCGGCGGCGACCCAAGATCGCTTACTGATGGAGTTGAACTTACGTAAGGCTCTTGAGAAAAATGAATTGCAATTGTATTACCAGCCCCAATATTATGCCGCCAGCCGGACTATTTTTGGTGCGGAAGTCCTGATCCGCTGGTTTCAGGGTTCGACCAAACCACCGACCATGATACCGCCCGACAAGTTTATCTCGATTGCCGAGGAGACTGGATTAATCGTAGAAATTGGCGAATGGATAATGAAAACCGCCTGCTTGCAAATGAAAAAATGGTTGTTGGCCGACTATCCCCTAAAGCAAGTGTCGGTGAATGTCTCGGCACGGCAATTCACTGACAACAATTTTCTTAAGTCGGTGGAAGACGCACTGGCTCAAGCTCAGATCGAATCTAAGCATTTGGAGTTGGAGATCACCGAATCCATGTTAGTTGGTGACATCAAGCAAATTGAACTGCAATTGCAGCGGCTGAAAAAAATGGGCATTAAGATCGCGTTGGATGATTTTGGTACTGGCTATTCCTCATTGTCCTACCTGAAAAGTTTCCCGATAGATGTGCTGAAAATAGACCAGTCGTTCATCCGCGAAATGACCGTGGAATCCAAAGATGCCCGTCTGACCTCGGCAATTATTGAAATGGGGCATTCTTTAGGGCAAAAGATCATTGCCGAAGGTGTGGAAACCGAACAGCAATTGGAATACCTGACCCATCGCGGTTGTGACATTATCCAAGGCTATTTTTTCAGCAAACCTTTGCCCACCCAAGATATGACAAAATTGTTGGCTAAGGAGGCGCAACAGCACCTGACCAGCAGCCAAAAACGAGCCTTGCCGGTGTCGCCTTTTGACAAGGGGTCTTTTGATAGGGGGCTTTTGTGAGCATCAGGCTAACTTAAGCGACAATTAGGTTTGGTTTCCCCAAACTAAGGAAATCTTGGCTACCGCCTGCTGAAGCGGCGTTGTTTTTTGTCGGCTGTGTCGGCGAGTTTTGTTAAATTGCTTTTTTACATAGGTCTGCTGAGGCAAATTTATTAAAACGAGTGCATTGCTTCCCGTCATTTGTATATACTATGTCGTACTATCCGTGTATTTCTTAACAGGCGTTGTTGCCTAAGGCCATCGCCATCAGCCTATTTCAAGCAATGACTTTAAAAAGTGTGTTGAAAATCCCGCCCGTCCTCCCCGCTCAGGTATCACCAACCCAAATAGGATGGCTCTAATCAATGGCCTTTTTAACTCCAGTTAAGTCATGCCGCTACGCTAAACCCCCACAGGATCGAACCCAACAGGATTAACCATAATGAATAGTCTAATATCAGAAATTACCGGACAAAATGATATTGATCCGGCAGAAACTAAAGAGTGGATTGAAGCGTTGCAATCCGTACTGGAACAGGACGGCAGCGAACGCGCCCATTTTCTGATTGAGCAACTGGTTGCCGTGACGCGGCATTCAGGGTTTGATATTCCGTTTAGCGCGAATACAGCTTATCTCAATACGATTCCTGTTGACCGTCAAGCGCAATTTCCAGGCGATGCGACCATAGAACAAAAAATCCGTTCTTATGTGCGCTGGAATGCCATGATGATGGTGTTACGCGCCAACAAATACACTAATGTCGGTGGTCATATCGCCAGCTTCGCTTCGGCGGCGACATTGTATGATGTCGGCTACAATCATTTTTGGCATGCTGCCAGCGACCAGCATGGTGGTGATTTGATCTATACTCAGGGCCATTTGACTCCCGGCGATTATGCCCGCGCTTTTTTGATGGGTCGCCTTAGCCAAGAGCAGATGGATAATTTCCGCCAAGAAGTCAATGGTAATGGCCTGTCTTCTTATCCGCATCCGTGGCTGATGCAGGATTTCTGGCAATTCCCAACCGTATCTATGGGTTTGGGACCCATTATGGCGATTTATCAGGCGCGATTCATGCGTTATTTGCAAGATCGTGGCTTTGCCGACACCGCCAACCGTAAGGTATGGAGTTTCTTAGGTGATGGCGAGACGGATGAGCCGGAATCACTGGGTGCCATTGGTATGGCTGGACGCGAGAAACTGGACAACCTAATTTTTGTCGTCAACTGCAATTTGCAACGTTTGGACGGGCCGGTACGCGGCAATGGCAAAATCATCCAAGAGCTGGAAAGTGAATTCCGAGGTGCGGGTTGGAATGTCATCAAGGTGGTTTGGGGGCAACGTTGGGATACTTTGCTGGCACGTGACAAACAAGGCTTGCTGATCGCCCGCATGATGGAGTGTGTGGACGGTGATTTCCAAACCTTTAAGGCTAAAGATGGCGGCTATGTCCGGGAATACTTTTTCAACAGCCCTGAGCTGAAAGCGATGGTCGCCGATTGGTCTGACCGTGACATTTGGGAGCTGAACCGAGGTGGGCATGATCCCGCTAAGGTTTATGCCGCCTTCCATGCCGCCGTCAACCACAAAGGTCAGCCGACCGTGATTCTGGCGAAAACCATTAAGGGTTACGGCATGGGCGAATCCGGCCAAGCGCAAAATATCACCCACCAACAGAAAAAAATGAGCCCTAGTTCGCTCACCCATTTCCGCGACCGTTACGAGTTGCCGGTCACTGACGACCAACTCCATGAAATGCCTTACCTGACTTTCGCTGAAGGTTCCAAAGAGCTGGAGTATATGCTTAAGCGCCGTGCCGACCTTGGCGGCCACCTGCCATCACGCCGAAGCAAGTCTTACGCCTTGGACGTGCCGGTATTAAGTGATTTTAAGGCCTTGTTGGAAGCCAGTGGCGAAGGCCGCGAAATCTCCACCACGATGGCTTTTGTACGCCTGATCAACATCCTCGCTAAAGACAAAAATATTGGCAAACGGATTGTGCCTATTGTGCCGGATGAGTCCAGAACCTTTGGTATGGAGGGTATGTTCCGGCAGTTGGGCATTTGGTCACAAGTCGGCCAATTATATACGCCGCAAGATGCCAAAGAGCTGATGTTCTACAAAGAAGACAAGCACGGGCAAATTTTGCAGGAAGGTATTAACGAAGCGGGCGGCCTGTGTGACTGGATTGCGGCGGGTACGTCTTACTCTACGCATAACGTGCCGATGATTCCGTTTTTTATC
>JACXTQ010000346.1 GCA_016919605.1 Methylovulum sp. | reverse complement strand
TCACTGCCATTAAGTTAAGGAATACTATTTATATTCAATAACATAGAAAACGCTATTGAGTTAAGGTCGTAGTAAGTTAATCCGTTCGTGGTAAGCCTGTCGAACCATGACCGGATTAACCGCCCACCCCATTCGTCAAGCTCATGACAGGCTTCGACCAGCTCCACCACAAGGGTGGTCTGGGGACAGGCGAACGGTCAATCCTATCTTGTTGAAATCACAGGCATAAATCCTTAACTTAATGGCAGTGATTTATGCCCCTGAGGGTACGCCGGAGCGTGGGAACGATAGAAAATGGCTTGTTCCATTTCCTCCAGTGATACGCCATGCCCGGCAGTCAAGATACCGTATAAGTCCTGAAAAGGATTGTGCTTGGCGGGTGTCGGGCTGGCGGATAAAGGTGATGTTTTTTCATCAAATAGCGTCAGTATGCCGCGCCTACCCACAGGGATAGGCTCTAGCGAATGAAGATGGCCGTTGATGTCAATTTCAATTTCTAGGCTTTGTAACATGGCTTGTTCCTGCTTTAAGATGCGAAGGATTGGCTACATCTTACGCTGTTTTTGCATCGTTAGGTAGTACGCGGGGTTGTATATACGAGGGCGCAGGTTTTTGTTCTTTAACCGTCCAAGGCCATAAGCGCTCGGGGTGGGTCAGTAGGCCGTAGATAATTAGGCCGCTTATCAGTAGCCAGGCGATTTTTCTGAAGGTGTTAAGTTTACCCATGTGTTTATCTCCGTTGTTGGCTGGTGTTTAAGGGCCTTGTTTGGTCGCCCTGAAACTATCATATTGGGCATTATATGTGGAAAAAATGGGCAAAAGGGGTTAAACCCAGTAAAAAATCAACTTATTAATATTTAAAATACTACTATAAAGTTTAGTTTATGATTTGAATCATTTACTGCTAGAATAGCAAAAAACATATATATATCTAAAATAGATAGATATTTTAGGTAACATAAAAAAGTTTAAGGTATTTCCTGTTAACGGCTACATTATAAAATAGTGGTTTTTTATAAATCTGCGCCGTATATAAATATATTAAAGGTTAAAGCTTATGGCAGTCGAATCAATCCCTTTTATATTGCCACGCATTAACGATAAATATCTTGAATTTAAAAGATACCTCAACTGGCTATTGGTACTGATGGATCGCAGGATCAATGCTGAGGTTGTCACAGCGTTGCCCTTTGAAATAACCATTGATCTCTCTACGGTTTGCCAGCTTTCTTGCCCTTATTGTTCGGTAGGTTCAAACACGATAACGCGTGACAAAGACGTTTTACGCCCCGCAACCCATAACCAAATTCTCCAAGACTTAAGCGATTCGCTGTTTATTATCTGGTATTTTAGTACCGGTGAACCGCTGCTTAACCGCTTTCTGCCTGAAATCATCGCCTCGACCCAGGGCAAAGAAATCTATTCCATCATTTCAACAAATCTTAGTTTAAAGCTCTCTGATGAGAGGATCGACAAACTTTTATTGTGCGGGCTAGGCTGTATCAGCGTTTCTATTGATGGTGCCTCGGCACAGACTTATTCGCGCTACCGTGTCGGTGGGGATTTTGATTTAGTCATACATAATGTACAGCGGTTGGTAACGCGTAAACGGGAATTGGGGCTAAGTTTCCCGCATATTGAATGGCGGTTTCTGGTTTTTCGCCACAATATTCATGAAGTTCCGGTTGCACGGGTGATGGCGGCCGAAATGGGTGTGGATTTGTTGGAGTTCTTTTATGGCTATGCACCGCCCGAAGCTGCCGATCATGAGGTGCAACGGGCTGAATGGCAGGAGTTAACAACGCCGGGTACGTCAGGCCCTGCCCTTGATTGCGCCATTAACCTTAAGCCAACGACTATTATAACGGCACTCGATTCAAGAAAAGACACGCATACCCCCGTTCCCGCTATTTTGGCCAGCGACTTGGGCAAAAAATGCGACTGGCTTTATTTTGGCTCGACGTTGTTTCCCAATGGTTCGGTAGGGCCGTGCTGTTTATCCAACCAAGAACCCGATGATTTTGGGACATTGTCTGAGAGTAAAAGCTTTAAGGATATCTGGAACAACACCCTCTACAAGGAAGCCCGGACATTATGGACCAAAAACAATTGGGACAAAACCGAGCGTATCTGTAGCCGTTGCCCAGAAACACGGGCGCAGGATTATCAATTTCGGATGACTTTACAAGCATTACTCCGTAATGCACCTGATTGGGTACTTAAAATATTGGTGGCGCATCCCGAACAGTTTTTTTTCGACACGGATCATAAACTATCCCCTCATGAATTTAACGCTTTATTAGACTGTGACCATCTTTTAAACGAAGATTTCCACCAAGAACAACGATGGCTGGCAGATATTATCCGCCGCGATAAAAAGGACAACAATACCAAACGCCTCAAATGGATTCGGAAAACGCTTATGTCTAAAGGGGATGGCTCTACTTTCAGTGGCATAGCCACTATAAGCGTACCGATAAATAGAGCGATAGCGTCATTCAATAGATTATTCTGGGGATGAGGCCATTAAACCACTAAACTGCCCGCCAAGAAAAATTCGCTGACCAGTAAATGCTGGTCTTGTAAGCCGTACACAGTCCGCCTGCCCCATACGGGCTGGGTTAGCTGGGTTAAGGCTTGGGTGGCGGGTGTCCATAGGGCGGGTTTGACTAGGGCGACATCCAGATGCAGACGCGCCAGTTTAGGGTAGGCAAAAATCACTTCCCCCAAGGGGCGGGTTCCCAACTTTGCCAGGTTGCTATGGGCGAAGCGGATGGTGCTGGCGGGGATGACGGTGCGGGCGAGTATCAGCGGTTGGCCATTGGCGTGCAACAGCACTTCGCGCACCAGCGCGTGACGGTGCGCGGACAGCTGTAGGCGCTGTTGTTCGCTTAAGAACGGGGTTTGCCAATGTTGCAGGAGGATGCTGACTTTGACGGCACTGCCATAGGCGCGGCGCAGGCGTTGGGTCAATGATCCGGTTTCATACGTCCAAGATTGTACGCGCTGGGGCAGTTGTTGGCGAGTACCACGCCGATTGGCCACCCAGAGGGGGTCGCGGGTCACTAACAGGCTTCGTGTGGTCAATCTTGCTAAACCTCGGCGTAAAGCGTTTGGGTGTCTAACCAGCGATCACATAATAAAGGTATCGCTTCGGGGGTGTCGGCAAACAGTTGCCCGCTGATTTGGGCGATAATGGCAATCAGGTCGCCATCACGTTGCAAATCGGCAATTTTAAAGTGCATGGCTCCGGTTTGGCGGGTTCCCATCACTTCGCCGGGGCCGCGCAGTTGCAAATCTTTTTCGGCAATGACAAAGCCGTCGTTGCTGTCACGCAAAATGCCCAGCCGTTGTTTGGCGGTGTCGGATAACGGGGCTTGGTACATAAGCAAGCAGTAACTATCGCCTTCCCCACGCCCTACCCTGCCGCGCAATTGATGCAGTTGCGAAAGCCCTAGGCGTTCGGGGTTTTCGATAATCATTAATCCAGCATTGGGCACGTCCACGCCGACTTCAATCACGGTGGTCGCCACCAGCAAATCAAGCCGATGGTGTTTAAAATCCTGCATCACCGCCTCTTTGGCCGCGCTTTTCATACGCCCATGCACCAGCCCGATACGCACGTTAGGCAGGGCTTCTTTTAGCAATTCGGCGGTTTTTTCGGCGGCTTGGCATTGCAAGACATCGGACTCTTCAATCAGGGTGCACACCCAATAGGCTTGGCGGTGTTTGCCGACCCATTCGTTAATCCTAGCCACCACATCGGCGCGGCGCTCGCCGGGGATAACCCGCGTGACGATAGGTTGCCGCCCAGGTGGCAATTCATCAATGATGGAAACGTCCAAATCGGCGTATTGCAACATCGCCAAGGTGCGTGGAATTGGCGTGGCGGTCATCACCAACTGGTGCGGACGGCTGCCCGTCTGGCTTTTTTCGCGCAGCGCCAAACGTTGGTGGACACCAAAGCGGTGCTGTTCGTCAATAATGACCAGCCCTAGGTTGTGAAATTGTACGGCATCTTGGAACAAGGCATGAGTGCCGATAATCAAGTTGACTGTACCGTCCGCCAAGCCTTGCAACACCGCCTGACGGGCGCGGCCTTTAGATTGCCCGCTTAAAAAGCTCACTTGCACGGCAAAGCCGGCAAACCAGCCGCTAAAATTAGCAAAATGTTGCTCGGCCAATAATTCAGTCGGGGCCATCAGGGCGACCTGATAACCCGCCGCCACCGCCAGCAAGGCGCTGTAAGCGGCGACAATGGTCTTGCCCGAACCGACATCGCCTTGCACCAAGCGCATCATCGGCTTAGCTTGGCGGCAATCGGCAACAATCTCGCCGATCACCCGTTGCTGGGCGCGGGTCAAAGTAAACGGCAACGAGCGCAAAAAATGGCCAGTTATCTGGCTATCTTCGGCAAACACCGGTGCTGGCCAAACTTTCGCCTGCTGTTTGAGGCTAGACAAACGCAAATGATGGGCCAGCAATTCTTCAAACGCCAGCCGTTTTAACGCGGGCACGTCCCCTGCCTGCAAGGCTTCCACGGTGACGCTGTCATCGGGGGCATGTAAGGTCTGGACAGCTTCCGCCAAGGACGGATAACGGTAATCTTGTAAAATCCGGGCAGGAATCCAATCGGCCAACAGTTGTGGGTTTTGCTCACAACACTGTAGGGCTTGTTTGATGGCCTTACGGATAACGGTTTGGCTTAAGCCCTCGGTCAAAGGATACACCGGGGTCAAACGGGTGTCGGTCACTGCCGACTCAGGGCCGCTGACAATGCTGTAATCAGGATGCACCATTTCCAAACCCGCCATACCGTAGCGGGTTTCGGCGAACACGCACAACCAGGTATCAGGCTTAAGCACATTATATTGGTTGGCGGAGAAATGGAAAAACCGCAGCCACACCCCGCCGGTGCCATCACTGATCTTGCACATCAGGCTTTTACGGCCTCTGGGCATGACATCAATAACGTCAATCTTGCCGCACACCAAGGCGGTCATGCCCACCGTCAACGCCCCTATCGGACACACGCGGGTGCGGTCTTCGTAACGGTGCGGCAAATGGAACAGCAAATCTTGGACGGTGCGCAAGCCTAGCTTCTCCAAGCGGTTGGCGGTTTGCGCACCAATGCCCTGCAAATTGATGACCGGTTGCTTAAGGAGGCTCATAAGCCGCTAACTGGCTACGTCCTAGCGCAAACTCGGCTTACAGCGGGTATTCTTGGGTAGGCAAGTGCATGATGGCATCCATTTCCACCGCCGCGCCTTTAGGCAACGCCGCCACGCCAATAGCGGCACGGGCGGGGTAAGGCTGTTGGAAATAACGGCCCATAATTTCATTGACTATCGGAAAGTTAGCCAAATCGGTCAGGAACACGTTCAATTTGACGACATCGGCAAAGTCGCCACCCGCCGCTTGCGCCACGGCTTGCAGGTTATCAAACACGCGGGTGATCTGTGCGGCGATATCGCCTTCAACCAGAACCATCGTTTCCGGCACTAAGGGAATTTGCCCGGAGAGATAAACCGTATGGCCGACTTTGACCGCTTGTGAATAAGTGCCGATGGCTTGGGGGGCTTTATCAGTCTGGATAATGTCTTTCGTCATGGTGTTACCTTGCTAAAAATGTGCGGCAAATGCCGGATGGCGTGGATAGTTAGTTTCCAGCGCAATTATAGGGCATTTTAGGGCAAGTGTGGGCTTAAACGCTGGATTTGCGCTTAAAATATCGGGGATATGTGAGATACAAGAGAGGGCAAGAAGTAACCGATAGTGGCTAGGTGTTAAGTTTGTTCATGGCCGCCGCGACATCGCCGCCGATGATTTGGCCAAGATACGGCTGGGCGAGTTGGAAACTGGCTGCCAACAACGGCCAATCGGCTTTGGAGGGTTCTGACAACACATAATCGGCAACCACTTTGCCCGCAGCGGGGCGGCTGATGCCGATTCTCAGGCGGTAAAACTCATTGCTGGCAAGATGGGCGATAATATCACGTAAACCGTTATGACCGGCATGGCCGCCACCTTTTTTCAGTTTGACCACACCGACGGCAAAATCCAATTCATCATGGACGACTAAGATTTCATCGGGCTGGATTTTGTAATAACGGGCGACTTTGCCCACGGACTGCCCGCTACGGTTCATAAACGTGTCGGGTTTTAAGAGCAGTGTTTTTTTATGGTCGATGACCGCTTCCGCGATATGGCCTTGGAATTTGCTATCAGCTTGCCAAGAACCGCCCGCGTGAGCCAGCACATCGTCCAAAAACAAAAACCCGGCATTGTGCCGGGTTTTTTCGTATTGGCGACCAGGATTACCCAAACCGACAATCAATTTAATCATGTTACGTCCGGTTTATGCAACCGCTACAGCCGATCAGTTGGCTTTAGATGCCATCATAGATACGACGGGCAGGTCGTGATCTGGGCCTTGTGCCAACGCAACGACTGATACGCCGTTAGGCAGGACTAAATCAGACAAATGGAACGAAGAACCAATATCCAATCCGGCCAAATCGACTTCGATAAACTCAGGCAACATGGCTGGCAAGCAAGAAATTTCCACATCCACCATAGAATGGGTGGCAACGCCGCCTTTTTTGCCGCCGACAGAGGTGGCTTCGTTGATGAAGTGCAAAGGGACGTGAACCTTAACGGCTTCGGACATATCAACGCGCAAGAAATCCAGATGCAAAATTTGGAATCTGGCAGGGTTACGCTGAACGCCTTTCAGGATGGCCTTTTCAGTTTTGCCGTCAACAGTGATGTCAAGCACATGCGAATAAACCGCTTCATGCTCAAGATGCTTGATAACTTCATTGTGGTTCAGCACCAGCATTTGAGGGGCGCTATGGCCACCATAAATGACCGCTGGCACATTACCTTGACGACGTGAACGGCGCGCGCCGTTCGTTCCAAGATCGGCACGGCTTTCGGCTACAAACTCAAATACATTAGACATTCTTTTTCAACCCCGCACGTCAACGTGCTTTTATTAAACTTTTAAGTGCAACCGACTAAGGGCTACCTACACATTACCACTAATCAACATAGAGCGAGCTGACCGACTCACCAACGGCAATACGCCGGATGGTTTCCGCCAGCATTTCGGCCACTGACAGCTGCCTGATTTTGCCGGAATCCACCGCTTCTTGGCTTAACGGTATCGTGTCAGTCACCACCAGTTCATCCAGTGCGGAACCGGCCAAATTGCTCATTGCCGAACCTGACAGCACGGCATGTGTGCAATAAGCGAGCACCTTAACGGCCCCATGTTTTTTTAACGCCGTCGCCGCATGGCATAATGTGCCTGCCGTATCGACAATATCATCAATCAGGATACACGTGCGCCCGTCAACATCACCAATAATGTGCATGACTTCGGCGACATTAGCCCGCAATCTGCGCTTGTCGATGATAGCCAAATCGGCATCATTGAGACGTTTTGCCAAAGCCCTAGCCCTGACCACGCCCCCGACATCGGGCGAGACGACAATCAAATCTTTATACTGTTGCCGCCAAATGTCGCCCAATAAAATGGGCGAGGCATAGACGTTATCAACAGGTATATCAAAAAAACCTTGGATCTGGTCGGCATGTAGGTCTACCGTCAACAAACGGCCTGCCCCTGCTTGCTCGATCATTTTAGCGACCAGCTTGGCACTGATGGGCACCCGTGCCGAACGTGAACGCCGATCTTGCCGCGAATAGCCATAATAAGGCATGACGGCGGTAATACGCGATGCTGACGCACGCTTGAGCGCGTCAATCATCACCAACAACTCCATTAAATTCTCATTGGTGGGCGAACAGGTTGGCTGAATGACAAAAACGTCCTTTCCCCGGACATTTTCTTCAATCTCTACTGCAACCTCACCATCACTAAACCTGCCGACTGCGGCCATCCCTAGGCGCATATTCAGTTTTTTAACAATACCTTCGGCTAAGGCTAAGTTAGCATTTCCAGAAAACACCATCAACGAGGTGTCATTCATTCAAGCTCTCCCAAATAGAATTTAACTCACTGTGGTAAAATGGCTGGGTCGCAAGGATTCGAACCTTGGTATGCGGAGATCAAAACCCCGTGCCTTACCGCTTGGCGACGACCCAATAATCAAGATATAAAATCATCCGACTTTATCATAGACAACAACGC
>JACXTQ010000345.1 GCA_016919605.1 Methylovulum sp. | reverse complement strand
GGTATACAGTACGGCATTTGTTTCCAACGTGTTGAAAACTTTAAGGTTATTATTTATCAAACTGCTGCTGGATGCGCTGTTATGCAAGTGTATAGCGCCACAACAGCCTTGTTGAGAAGGGATGGCTACATCGTAGCCGATGGCATTGAGCAGTTTGATGCTGGCTTGCAAGGTGTCGCGGTCAAAATGTTCGGCAAGACAGCCTGTAAATAGCGCAACCGTGCCACGTTTGGTGTATGGGGTCGGATACTGCTCTGCCAAAGGCTTGATGGCAGGGAGTGTCAACAATGCTTCGGCTTCGGCCAAATGTAATTTTTTGAGTAGGCCGCTGTGCCATAAAAGTTTTTGCAGGCCGGATTTTAGGTATATCGCCAATAGGGGCAGCAAACGCTTGCGCCACGCTTTGTTGTCAATCATCCAAAAAGCCAGTTTTTTTTGCCATGGGGCGCTTTTTTTTATTAAGGCCTGGGTTTGGTCGAATAATGCCCCATAAGCCATTTGGCTAGGGCATATCGCCTCACAAGCACGGCATTGTAAGCAATTGTCCAGGTGCTGATGCTCTTCAACAGTGACGGGCTGGTTTTCAACAAGGATTTTGCTGATGGTGCGGATACGGTGGCGTGGCGTTTCTTCGTGGATTTGCCGCAAGCGGAAGGTAGGGCAAGCGCTGACGCACATTCCGCAACGTGAGCATTCGCTAGCATCGGGTATATAAGAGCCCGATGGCAAGGAAATGCTGTCGCCGCCGTTAAAATCGATGTCAAAAGGCTCAAACATGTCAGGACTCCATAACTTTAACGTAGGCGCGGCGTAATAATTCCATTTCGGCGGGTGGGCGGCCACGCAGTTCTGGCAAGGTACGCATCCGGCAATCACGGCTTTCCAACAGCTTATGAGCGGGATCTAGGACTATGAACCGCGCCAAATGGACGGTGATGATGCCGTTAGGGGTGTCGATCTGTTCGCTAAATTCGGCTTCTGCATGTAATAAATCATTATCTAATCGCAAAAGTTGGTTGATGGAATGGACTAGTGTGGAAGGATGGAGGCTGATTTTGCTGTCGGTGAACTCTTCCTGTTCTAATGAGCTAGATAAGGCGGGTAAAGGTTTGGGAAAGCAAACACTGCCGTTACGGTGTTGGGAAAATAGGGTGAGGGTGCTGATATCGCCTTTGTAGTACAGCAAGAGGCGATGGTTTTTGAAAAGGTCAGTAGCGTCCATAGTCAATTTATGCGGTTAGGGGAATTGCCGTGGACATCCCATAACGGTTTGTAACTGCTGTCCAGCCGTGACAATCGGGCATTGATTTGTTCCAGCAACGGGTACTCAGGAAAACGGCTGCTGTTGCCAGAGTTATACCAATGCCCCATTGCCGCTGTCAGGCGGTTTTTTTCGGCGGCACAGGCCGTGATCTGTTGTTTTAGCCAAGTTATGTTGTTTGAGGGGGTCAAGTCGGCGATACGGTAGCGTACCCCGTTTTGGAATATGCGCACGCCTCCCCCTTGGGCGGTGGTATGGTATAAGGCGGTGGGATCGGTAATCTCCACTCCGGCAAGATAATCGATGCCAAATTCGTGCAATTGTGGTAACCAAGGCACGGTCGGCCCCATCAGGACAGTTTTGGCGTTGTCGGCAAGTTCGGCCAAACGCGGAAAAGTTTTGTTGGGGATGGAACTGGCCGTCAGAAATATCCAATCGGCGTTGGGCAGCAAGAATTCACAAGCGCTATCGGGAAAATCTGTGCCAGTCGGCTGTTTTTCCAGCACTGTCAGTTGCATTTGGGTTTGATAGCGTTCAATACCCGGATAATGTCCGATCACTACGACTTTTTGTTGGTGGAGTTGCGGTAAAAAATGCTCGAATACGGATAAGTTAGGGTGTTCCTCATAAGCTTCGATCACTGTCGATTCGGGGAGCGGCCTGCTGTTGATGCAACTGTTTATCGCCGCCATTGCCACTGTGGCTTTGTAAGGCTCCCATTCAAATATCCATGCGGCTATGTCAGTAATCGCTTTGCCCGATAATGTCCCCGACCAAGGCAGGGTGCGGGTGGCGATACCAGGACTCATTGCCAAACCCGTAGCACCTTTACCTTGGCATAATGTCCACACCAAGCCTATTATCAAATTATCAATTAGCATATCACTGCTACAGTAATCCAATAGCAGTTCGTAGAGTCGCTGTGGCTGGGTCATTTTAGTTAAAAATTAGGTAGTGATTGTTTCAACCGTTTTTTTTCTGCTGATAATCAAACCCAACCACTTTCAACCAGTCCTCAACATCAGCATCAATAATTTCCAAGCCTATTTTTTTACAGAAACGTATTTCCTTATCGGTCGGGTTTTTGTTTAACACCCAACCTTTAGGTTCGGCATCCGTCTTGATAATATCGCTCATTACCATACGTTCCGAATCACGGTTTAAGCGCAATCCTATAAACAGGTATTGTTTGTCCTTGCGGTAATTTTTTAGGAATTCAGGAATTGCGAACCCACCCATCAGCTCGGTTATGTAATCGACGTAATCGGCATCTGAGGCGACATAATTGGCTTCTGGTTTAGGTGTTCCCATTGGTTTAAACAATATCGGAAGTCTGGGGTCGATTTGTTCTTGGGGAATTTCAAAGTAGCTACTGCCATCAAAATGGTAAATCCTATAGCGGTAATGGTTGGAGGTCATTCTGGCAACCCCGACGATTAAGGTGTGTTCTTCATCGGCATAGCTGTCTTGCAGTTGGGTATCCCTATTTATGTCAACGATATAGGCGGGCTTCCAATGCGCCAGCCAATCGTGTACGGCGGCGCGTGTCCATTCGGTTTCGTCATAGAGTCTGGTCAAAAAATGGCCAAGGAAATTGCGGCCTTTTTTCAATTCCATATTCATGGCGGCTCTAGGGAATTCATACATCAATTTGGGAGCCATGGGTTGGCCGTTGTTCATCGCGAGGATCAGGCTGTCGCTGTCGGCTGGCATGGCTTGTCCAGTCAGTTTG
>JACXTQ010000344.1 GCA_016919605.1 Methylovulum sp. | reverse complement strand
CGGGGGAAGTAGATGCTCAAGCGCTGTGACCAAATCATTGAAGGAAATGAGAGGCCGAGTCAATGAAGCGCGTGATAAGTGCGGCATCATGGAATAATCTTCGTTTATTTGGCAATAAATTCGATTAGCACTGATCAAGGTAGGATCATTTGTTGAGTAAATTGATAATGTACCTTAAGCTTTTCAATCTTTTAATCTAAAAATCTGATCATTTGCCTTAGGAAGAAATTCCGAAATAAATTGGATTTAAATAATTTGCTATTTCTATGGTTAAACTGTGACCACTTTTTACAATGCAGAAGTTTCTGCTGGCTCACTCATGCCCCTAGAGAGTCGCCGTATTGCCGCTTTTTTATTGACCCATCCTGATGATAACGAGTGGAAACGGGCGTTAATTGACGACAATATCTTGCAGAAGAAAGCACCCGCCACTGCTGTACGCCAAGCCAGTTTGATTAGGAAACGTCTGAATACCCTTGATGTTAACGGCTTAGAAATGGTTGCCCGGCGTGAACAAGAAGTCGTTATTCAATTGTTACTGGTTGCAGCGGTTAAACATAGCCAACTATTAGCCGATTTTATTAAGGATGTTTACATCGAACACCAGCGTCGAATGGACTTGGCGCTTTCTCCTGGTGATTGGGAATGTTTTTTAACCGAATGTTCGCATAGGGATTCAATAGTGAGCCAATGGTCAGTATCAACACAGGCTAAACTATTCCAAACCATCGTTCGCATCCTCGCCGAAGCCAAATACCTTGAAAGCACACGCAACATGAAACTCACCCCGCAATCTTTACACCCCGATGTTCGGCGTTATTTGTCAGGTCATGGAGACTCTGCATTAACAGCACTTTTGGAGCGTGCTTAATGGCGCTGTCTTTTGAGGAACGGCTCAACCAAATTCTGCCCAAAATAAGTTCTGATGAATTCCTGAACAGTAAAGGTCTAGGCAACGAAATCGGTTTCTGGATTTTCGATTACCCACCCGAGCGGGAAATGGATATGCGGGACTTTCTGACCCGAACGGTTTTTACCAGTCTTAATAAATCACAACCACCCATTCGAGCAGGCATCATTAATTTATTCGATCTTGTCATCCAGTTACTTCAGGAACGACAACTGCTCGATAAGGCTATCGACATGCAACAGACAAAAGGTGATGAAGCGGTCATGGCGGCTTTACGACCGGTGCTTAAAGAAGATAAATTGGCTCAAAAAGTGGTTGCCATGGTTGATCTCGATAACATTGATCTACTTATGCTTTGGGGTGTCGGTAGTGCTTATCCTATGCTTAGAACCCACACCCTGCTGTCTGCGCTACATCCATTAATGGGCAGGACACCTTTACTGATGTTTTACCCAGGCCGCTATGACGGCTATTCGTTGCGCCTGTTCAATAAATTATCCGAAGATCATTACTACCGCGCCTTCAGGTTGATACCTGAAGTGCAAACCTGAGAAGAAAACGCCATGGAAATAAGGGAGCTGTTCACCAAACCTATTGACCGCCCGATCAATGGCGTCATCAAGGCCGACCAACTGGATGCTGAAAGTGTCTGGCAGGAATTGGAAGAATACGTTGTCACCAAACAGCTCACCGAATACTTTCGGAAGTTTTTCGATGCTTATCTGGCAGCCGCAGAACAGCCCAAAGACTCGACTATTACGGCACGTATGGGCGTCTGGGTGTCCGGATTTTTCGGCTCAGGAAAATCACATTACATCAAAATACTGTCCTACTTGCTGGAAAACATTGAGGCCATTGACCCCAAAACCGGCAACCCTAAAAAAGCGGCTGATTTTTTTGATGAACACAAAATCAAAGACCCGCTGCTGTTGGCTGACATCCACAAAGCCATTAAAGGGTCGGCTGATGTCATCCTGTTTAATATCGATGCCAAGGCCGATGCAAAATCCGACCGCGATGCCATCGTCCAGGTGTTTCTGCGGGTGTTTAACGAAAAGCAGGGGCTTTGTGGTGATGCGCCCCATATTGCCGAAATGGAGCGTTATCTGATTGCCAAAGGCGCTTACGATACGTTCAAAACAATCTTTCAGGCTCGAAACGGCAACACCTGGCAACAAGAGCGCGATGCCGTGGACTTCCTGCGTGATGAGGTGATTGCCGCTTTGGCACAAGCACTCAACATGACTGAAGAATCGGCTGGACGTTGGTTTGATAACGCTCGTGATGATTACCGTATCAACATCGAAGGTTTGGCAAAACGGGTGCGTGATTATCTGGACACCAAACCCGCCAGTCATCGACTTATTTTTTTGGCTGATGAAGTTGGGCAGTTTATCGGTGATAACACCCAACTCATGTTGAGCCTGCAAACCATCGTTGAGCAGTTGGGTACACTGTGCCAGGGACGCGCCTGGGTTATTGTCACCAGCCAGGAAGATATTGATGCGGCCATTGGCGAAGCCAATAAAGCCAAGTCCCAGGATTTTTCCAAAATTCAAGCCCGCTTCTATACCCGGTTATCCTTAGCCAGCTCCAATACCGATGAAGTCATTGGTGAACGTTTGCTATCCAAAACCGAGCAAGCCCATGTTGAGTTACGGGATATTTATGCTCAAAAAGGCGACATCATTAACAACCAATTGTCTTTTCAGGGGTGTGCCGTCAATCTACGCGGGTTTAAAGATGCGGCTGAATTTGTGGCTTACTATCCGTTTACCCCCTATCAATTCCAATTACTGCAAAAAATATT
>JACXTQ010000343.1 GCA_016919605.1 Methylovulum sp. | reverse complement strand
TGATTGATTGATTGATTGATTGATTGATTGATTGATTGATTGATTGATTGATTGAATTAGACTTTCCTCTGCAACAATCGTTAATTTCCCGCAAGAAATGTCAATAATCTTTGCATGGTTTTGGCGGCTAGCCTTCTTCATATCCGATTATTTTCGATTGCACTTCGGAGTTGAATCCACGAAATGAACTAAAGGCATCGAAAAATAATTATGAATAAAGCCAAAAAAAAGGGTGCATTGCTGCACCCTTTTTTGTTATCGCAAGCTAGGTCTATTAACCCAACAATTCCTTAACTTTAGCCATGATGCCGACAGGGTCGATACCTTGGTGTGGGAATTGTTCCCACAAACCGCCGCAACCTTCTTTGTGGGTGGCGATGTGGGCAAATTTTGGGGTCAGGCCGCGTTCCAGCAACCAAGAGCCGTAACGGCTGCCTAGACCGGTTTTACGGTTGAAGGATTCAACGATCAACACCATTGGCGATGTGCCGACTTTTTGCAACATATCTTCGTCAATAGTGGTTAACGTGGGTTTGTTGATTAGGCCAACATCAATACCTTCTTGTTTCAGACGTTCAACCGCATCTAAGGCACGGTATAAGGATTCACCGAACGCAATGACGTAACCTTGGGTGCCTTCACGGATGACTTCGTCTTTGCCGGACACGAATTTATAGTCGCCGCCGAAGAATTCGTTGCCGTTTTCGTCCAAAATCAAGGGCACTTTCGAACGGGTTGAGAACACGAAACGCAGGCCCGGATCAAAGAAAATGCTGCTGACGCAGGCTTTCATTTGGTTAGGGTCGGCAGGGAAGTACAGGTTGGTCGCGTAACCGTCACTTAAACCGTTGTCGGCGAACATATTGTTCAGGCCGAAATGGCAGGTGTTGTCGGCCATGTCGTCAATACCGGAGTGCGAGAAGTGGCTCAACACGTTGGAGTTGTTCAAACGTGCCATCGTGATTTCGGACATCAGCATTTCCAAGAAGGCGCTGAAGGTGCCGAAAATGCCTTGTTTGCCCGCTTCCATACCGAAACCGGCGGCGGCTGAGAAGTTGCCACGCTCCATGATACCAGAAGAGATGAAGCTTTCTGGGAAAGCGGAGTGGATTTTGTGCAAGCCACAAGAGCCTTCCAAGTCGGAGTCAATGACGCGGACTTTTTCGATACGCTCTTCTTGGCTCATGCCGCTCATGACGGCAACTACGGCATCGCCGAAGACGTTACGGTTAGCATCCCATTTATCGCTGGAGCCTAAGAATTTATATTCATTTTTAGGTGCAACTACCGCTTTTAAGAAATCAACGGCGGCTTGATGGCCACGGGTTTCCAAGTATTCCAACGCCAGTTTGACGGAGATAACGTCATGACCGTGGGTGGAGCCTTCCAAGCCGGTAATGCCAGGGCACATTGGGCGGTGGTTGATGATGGCGACCGGGCCGTCAGTGTTGATGGCTTTGCAGATGTTTGCGTAGAGGCTATCTAAGTCTTCGCCGTCGCCTTCTAATACGGTCAGGCCGTGGCCTTCTAAGGTTTTTGCGGTTGAGCAGCCTTTTAGGTATTTTGATGGGTGGCCAGCGATGGTGACATCGTTGTCATCAATAATCAATTTGACGTTTAGGCCTTGGGCAACGGCCAAGCGTGCGGCTTCGGCATCGTCACCTTCTTGTTGGGAGCCGTCTGAGCCTAAGCAGAACACGGTTTTGCCTGGGTTAGCCATGGCTACGCCGTTGACGTAAGGCCACAGATGGCCTAAACGGCCTGAGCTGAATTTTACGCCTGGGGTAAAGCCCAGTTCTGGGTGGCCTGGCAGGTGGGAATGGGCGGCGCGGTATTGGGTCAGGCGCTCAGCTTCCATGTCGCCGTTTAAGACTGACATCAGGTATTGGGTGGCGACACGGTGTCCGGCTTCATCAAAGAAGGTGGGTACAAAGCTTTCTGAGCCACGGAACAGCGCGTCCATAATCATGACTTCAGGTACGGTGTCATAAGGGCCACCGGTATGGCCGCCCACGCCTCTGGCTGCGCCAGTCGATGTGAAGAACACGATAGCGTCGCGGCACAATTGGATATTGGCTTTAAGAGCGGTTCTTTGCTCGTCAGTCAACGTAGGGACGCTAGGGTCTAGCGTGATACGTTGGTAAGCGCCAAGATCAATAGGGAAGTTAGACATAGTTTAATTTCTCGTTAAGTAAGTGGATGGGAAGGGTTAAGAGTTGTAGAACAGGCATTATCCAATAGTTCGGAGGTTCTGAAAAGATGGCCCGCCAGATTACCGGTTGCGTTGTCTTTTTTATTGCATCCTTGCTATTTTTATGTATTGGTTGTTTTTTGTAAATAGTGCGTTGCATAAATGGATGCAATGAGTCACGGTGCATAACAGTACACTCAGGGGCTTAGGGTATGCAAGCGATTTATTAAGCTTTGCTTATGGTGTGCTGTTTAGGAAGGTTTGGCGGGCTTGTCCTTGCCGATAACGGTAGTGTGCCAGCAGTAAAAAGCGCCGCCAGACCAGGCCAGCACCATAATCACTGAGCCAGTAAGATAGGCGGTTTTTGCCAGCAGATGGTCGTACTGTAAATAGCCCTGATTCGGTTAGCAAATACTGCCAGTCATGGGAGCCATAGGGGGCTGAATGGCCGAAGTTGCCGCCCACTAACGGTTTAGGATGGGGTCTTAAGACGGCAGGCGGGTTTGGGCATATTTGTCGGCCATTGAAGGCAGAGGGGCGGTAGGGGCGTTTATCCAAGCAAGTATGTCTTGCCAAACCATTGGGGCTTCAAGGTCTCGTAGTAGCATGTGGTAGCCCTCTTTATAAAAGGCGATGGTTTTGGGTGGGTTTTGGTCGCGCAGGAACTGCCCGATGAATTGGTAGGTAGGGGCTTTTGGGATGAGTTGGTCATGGTCGCCGTAGAGCAGCAGGCTGGTTTGTTGGAGTTGTCCGGCGTGTTCTTGGGCGGTGTCCATCAAGTTGGCAAGCCCGTACATGGCTTCGACACGGGTGGCTTTGATAACTAAAGGGTCTTTGCCTAAGGCGATGAGCATGGGGATATTGTCGGAGGCGCGGATTTTTAGCCCACGGCCCGTCAGGGTCAGCGTGGGCAGGGTGTGGGCAAGCGACCAGAGTAATGCTTGTTGGTACCACGGCATGGTATCACGCGCCCAGACGGCGGGTGCCGAGAGGATAAGTCCGGCAACGGTGGGTTTTACGGATTGGCTCATGGTTGCTATCACCACCGCCGCGCCCATGCTTTCCCCTAGCAAATAAACGGGGGTGTGCGGATGGCGGTCTTGGACAAGCCGGATAAAATCTGCCAAGTCTTGGCTATAAGTGTCTGTGCCGCTCCATCCCCCGCGCTGGGGGCTACTGCCAAAACCACGTTGGTCATAGGCGTAGCAGGCAATGCCGTGTTGGCTAAAAAATTCTCCAGGTTTTTGAAAAAAGTTACTATAGTCATTAAAGCCATGCACGGCGATGATGGCGGTGGTGGGTTTTTGGTTGGCGGTGGGTAGCCATGTCCTTAGCGGTAATAAAGTGGCATCGGCGGTGAGATAGCTGTGTCCGAGCAGTTGCGCGGTGACTGTGGCGGGCCCTGCTTGGTAAACATGCGGCATACATCCTGCGAGCAACAGGATCAACAGATAATAAAGGCGATGTAGGCGGCGGTTTGGGGGCATTGTTTAGGGGGGGTGAGGGGCAGCCCGGACAGGGCGAAAGTGTCATGGCATCTTTAGGTGTGTTTTATAAAGCTGCTGCGTTTACGGTATCTAAAAAGAATTGATCGCGACGCTTTATGAACACGCTCTTAGTTAAAAATTTCCTCGAACGAGTAGCCGTGGGTGTGCATGATGTCTTTCAACTCTTTTAAGGCTTCCATTTGGATTTGGCGGATGCGCTCACGGGTTAGACCCAGGCCTTGGGCCACTTGTTCCAGCGTGGCCTCCTGATAACCGCATAAGCCGTAGCGGCGGCAGATGACTTCCCGTTGCTTCTCTGGCAATTCAAAAATCCAATGGCAGATGTTGAGCCTGATACCCTCGGCTTGGATACGTTCATCATGCGGTAGGCTGCTGTCATGGCTGAGGGTTTCGAGTGTGGGTTTGCTTTCGTCTTGAAGGCTAGGTAAGTCAACAGAGGTGACGCGATCATTGAGTTTCAGCATTTTCTCGACTTGCGATACCGGTCTGTCAAGATGGTTGGCAATATCTTCGGCAGTAGGTTCCCGGTCAAGCAATTGCGCCAGATGGCGTTGCGCTTTTAGGTAGGTGTTCATTTCCTTGACAATGTGGATAGGCAAACGAATGGTGCGAGTTTGGTTCATTATGGCGCGTTCGACCGCTTGGCGTATCCACCAAGTTGCATAGGTGGAGAACCTAAAGCCTTTTTCGGGATTGAATTTTTCCACCGCACGAATCAGCCCCAAATTGCCTTCGTTGATGAGATCCAGCAAGGGTAGGCCACGGTTGACATAGCGACGGGAAATTTTTACTACCAAACGCAGGTTGCTTTCAATCATG
The DNA here is from genome assembly GCA_016919605.1 of Methylovulum sp. Lineage (GTDB taxonomy): Bacteria > Pseudomonadota > Gammaproteobacteria > Methylococcales > Methylomonadaceae > Methylovulum. The sequence goes on along the minus strand of JACXTQ010000343.1, from coordinate 2,124 downwards.
ATATTGCGTGCGGTTCGGTCACCTTGGATGGCTTTTTTGCCGTAACTGATTTCCTGTTCGGCAGTCAGTAAGGTTGAGCGGCCGAGTTCGTTAAGATAGACGCGGGTGGCATCAAAATCCTGCGGGCTTTTGGCTTTGATGGCGGCGACTTCAATATCCAAATCCATCATATTTTGTAGGGAAGGCGTGTCGCATTCAGCGTCAAAAACAAGATTTTCGTCAAATATTACGGTAATCTCATCATCCGATGGCTCTATCAATGGTTCAGTCATAAATAATTTTCGGGATTAATCGGCGTAATGGCGACTATTTTGGCAATAAGTTAAGCGGATTGACAGGGATGCCATTTTTTCTTATTTGAAAATGCAGGATGTTAGGCTTGTTTGTAACTGTGCGGAGTTCGGCAATACGTTGGCCTGCGGCCACCTGTTGTTCTTCTTTGACGAAAACATGGCTGTTATTGGCATAAGCCGTTAAATATTGCCCATTATGTTGGATAATGATGAGGTTTTTAAGGCTACTAAGGCCTTGTCCGGTGTAGACTACCCGCCCAGTTTCAGCCGCCACTACCGCTTGCTTGCCTGTTTGATTTTCTATATCAATGCCTTGGTGGTTGGATTGCATAAAGTTTTTGACCACCACGCCATTTATTGGCCATCTGAAGGTCAACTTTAACATCTTTTTGTCAGCAATTGGAATGCTTGTTTTTTTTTCCACAAGAGCCGGCGACTTACGGAGAGGGGTGGGCGGTACGGCTTTTGGAGCTTTGATTATAACGGGTATGGGAGATTTTTTTGTGGGGGTAATTGTGAATTTTTGAACTGCTTCACGTTTTTCTTTGACAGGTACGGGGTTTGCCAGGTTTTGTTCGGGTTCCGGTTCTTCGGGAGGGGGTGATAGCGTGATGACTTGCCCTTCTTTGACTTGATAAGGGGATGGCAGGTTATTCCATTGCGCTAGATTTTGGAAGACTTGGCCGGTTTTTACACTGATGGAATACAGGGTTTCGCCAGGTTTTACCTGATAATATTTTCCGGTAGCGGGCGTTTTTTTGCGGGTGCTGCTTGTTGAAATTTTGGCTTTATTTGGTTTAGGTGCTTGGGCAGCGGCGGTTTTTTTAGTGGCAGCGGGCGGGCGAGTTTGTTGTGCCACGGTTTTGTCTGGCATTTGCCCGCTAACAACATTGGCTAACGTTAGGCTAAAAAGAAAAATCGGCTTGATGAGTCGGCGTTTCATGGGGTCTTTTTCAGCAAGATTTTTTTAGCCAAATTGATTTTTGCGGCCAAGTAATCAGAGCCGCCCCGATCCGGGTGGTTTTTTAGCATCAGCCGCCGATGTGCGGCCAGAACGTCCGCTTCGGCCGCACCCGGTTTTAGTCCTAATATATCGTAGGCTTCGTCTATGGACATGTCGCCTTTGTGGTTGGTGGGGGAATGTGGCGGTTCCCAGGGTCGTCCGCCATAAAGTGCCCATAAACGGTGCAAGTGCGGAAAGATGGGCAACAGCAACGGCAGCAAGCGTGCCATGAAGGCAATGATAACGGTGATGAGCGCCAATAGGGGAGGTAGTTTGCCGCTTATCGCTAATATCAGCACAATGCCGCCGGCAGCGCACCAAGTGATGGTTCTGCTATGTTTTCGCCAAAGGGTAGAGGCTGTTTTTAAGCTGCTGCGTAAGGCAAAATAGCCAACAACGGCAAACAGTAAAAGCGCTATGATTTTAATCAAGATCAGTTCCGTAAATAATCTGTTTGGCATGGATTAGATAGAGGTTGGCTTCATAATACCTTAGAATAGCCTCTACAAGATAACAGTCTGATGAATTTTCCCATGCAAAGTTTCCAAATTCCTGTGCTCGGTTTTACCGCCGCCAGCGGTACCGGTAAAACCACCTTGTTGACGGCATTGATTCCGCTCTTAAAGACCCAAGGTTTACGAGTTGGCTTAATTAAGCATAGCCACCATGATTTCCAAATCGATCAGCCGGGCAAGGATAGTTTCCGCTTACGGGCGGCAGGAGCTTCGCCCGTGTTGTTGGTGTCAAGCCAGCGCCGTGCGGTGATTACCGAAATAATCCCGGAACGGGAGCCAGATTTGGATGAAGAATTGCAACGGTTGGGTTTAG